>CAYLSF010000253.1:0-8013 GCA_964385675.1 uncultured Saprospiraceae bacterium | reverse complement strand
TTGAACAAAGAATGAAATCAAGTTTATTAATTTAATTTTTTCAAGATAATGGACAAAATTATAAATAATTTCTCAACTAAACAGATGAAAATATGCTATTTTATAGTATTTTTCGAGATTCTTATATTGTATAAATAAGGGTCATCTTCTATTTTTCTAAATCATGATTATTAAAATCGAATCACCTTTTCTTGACTTGCCATCTCATTACAACACACTTTGTGGAAAATAATTAAAACCAAATTTTGAGTACCTTATAGATACAAAAGGCTTCATTCCAATAAAATACAACATGCAATCACTAATTTCTTTTATCAAAAATGAGTTAGCTATTCCTCAAGGACTTGTTTCTAAAGTCACTGCTTATTACCAAAAAGAACAATTGAGTAAGCATGACTTTTTAGTCAAAAAGGGAGCGTATTGTCATCGTTTATGTTGGATAGAAACGGGGTACATGCGGTTCTTTTCGTATGCAGATAAAAAAGCAGTGACGCATTGGATTTTTGGAAAAGGACAATCCGTAACAGATGTGGGCAGTTTTTTCTTACAAAAACCATCAAAATGGAATATTCAAGCCTTGACTCCAGTCACCATTTACACCCTCACTAGCGAAAACTATCAAAAACTGAGAACTGAAGTACCCGAATGGGATAATTACGAAAAATTATTCATTATAAAACTATTTTGTGCATTAGAAAATCGAGTATTTGCCCTGTTATCCATGTCTGCTGAGGAACGCTATCAATACCTTTTCTCTTCCGATAGTGAAATGTTTAATGAATTACCCTTAAAAATGTTAGCCTCTATGTTGGGGATGACGCCCGAAACCCTAAGTCGTGTACGACGAAAGTTTTCAACTTAATCCTTCCTTTCCAAATTCTTGATTTTTATCAAGAGAAATCGTTGGACTAGATTCTAATTTTGTCGGTGTAAAATAAATCTGATAACTGCGACAACTAAAATAGTCGCTAAAAAAATCAAATATGAATTATACACAAATTGAATTTATCCAGCAAAACGAAATTGCTATCATCAAATTTAACCGTCCAGAAGTAATGAATTGCATCGGGCCAACTACACATAAAGAATTAGTCCATGCTTGGCAGGAGTTTAAAACCAATGACCAATTAAAAGTAGCCATTATTACTGGAGCAGGCGACCGTGCTTTTTGTAGTGGAGGGGATTTAAAAGCCGCTAGACAAGGTGGACTGATTGACTTAACCGAAGCGGAAAAACAATTACATAGAGACGGAAAAGTAGATGGTATTTTGGGCCCTAGCCGTTGGACAGATATTTATAAACCTATTATTGCTGCCGTTAATGGTGTGGCGTATGCAGGAGGTTTTGAGTGGGCTTGTTTTGCCGATATGCGTATTGTAGAAGAACACGCTTCATTTGGTGTGACTTGCCGAAGATGGAATATTGGTTTAGCAGATGGCGGCACACAGCGTTTACCAAGAATAGTAGGAATGGGACGGGCATTGGAATTAATTATTACAGGAAAAGTCATCGGTGCGGAAGAAGCCTATAGAATTGGATTAGCCAATGAAGTTGTACCTAAAGGAGCATCCTTAGAAAGAGCAATCGAATTAGCTGAATTTATTTGCACCTTACCCCAACCTGCTATCAGAACGGATAAGGAAGCAGCCGTAAGAGGGTTTGGAGAAAGTCTAGAGGAAGGTTTACGCATCGAAGCAGAGAAATTTTTAGATTCTATCTACGAACCTGAAACCATGGAAGGGCTAAAACAATTCAATGAACGCTTACATCCAGATAGGCGTTATGACTCCAAGACTAAGACGCCTGGTATTGTGAGGAAGGAAGAGTAGTTTAAAGTTCATTTTTGAACCACAAAGAAACAAAGAACATAAAGGTTATATTCTAAACAAAGAACTATTTCTATAACATCTCTTCAAGTATTCTCTTGTGTTCCTTTTGTGTCTTTGTGGTTTAAATTAAAAATTATGACAACACCAAAAGCATATTGGAATACCATTGAATTTGATTACTTAAAAATCTATTCTGTTTTAAGAGGTGAATCATTTAAGACTTTAAAAGTACAACTAAATCAATCTATTCAGCAACTCCAAAAAGATTTAGAAACTGCACAATATATGCAGCAATCCAAAATCAAAGCAAAAATTGAACACCTAGAAAATATAGTTGACTTTCGCTCGGATGTAATCAATAAACATGGTGTCTTACTGGGTACTTCTGCTATAATTATTCATAAAGTAAAATCGGATGGTTTTGTCAAGCAATTAGGCAACATTCTAAATACAACAATGAAAGCTCAATATACCTCGGCTTGTGTTCCAATCTTTAGGGACGCGATTGTATTTTATTCCAATGATAATAAAATTAAAGGCGTCCTTAGAATCTGTTTTGAATGCTTTCAAGTTTCCAATAAAAATGATGAATTGCTCCAAACAGATATGGATACATTCGCTAAATTAGCTACCTTATTGGGTATAAATGAGTTCTAAACTTAAAGTAAAATGGCAGAAGATAAACCAAGATTAGCAAGGCTAACAGCGATTATCACACAGTTGCAAACCCAACCCCTTATAACAGCAACTGATATTGCGGATAGACACAACATTAGCATCAGAACGGTTTATCGAGATATAGCGACACTTAAACAATCAGGCATCCCTATCATAACAGAAGAAGGTAAAGGCTATTCCTTAATGAATGGCTACAAATTACCTCCTGTCATGTTTACTGAAGAAGAGGCGAATGCCTTAATCATTGCAGAACAATTGATTTTAAAAAATAAGGATCAATCGCTTGTAGAACACTATAGCAGAGCGGTTATGAAACTGAAAGCCATCTTAAAACAAAACCAACAAACTAAAACAGCATTTTTATCAGATAGAATCCAAATAAGAAATAACCCAACCAATGAAAAAACCAGTAATTATTTAATCCAACTGCAATTAGCGATTACCAATTTTAAAGTCATGACACTAGAATATCTTTCCTTGGATAATATTCAAAGCCAAAGAAGGATTGAACCTTTTGCCTTATACACTACTCAGGAAAATTGGATTTTAATTGCATTTTGCCAGATTAGAAATGATTTTAGAGCTTTTCGATTAGATAGAATCCAACAACTAATCCCTACTCAAGAACAATTTGAGCCACATTCAATGACCCTAACGCAGTATCTAGAACAATGCCGTGAGCAATTAAAACACACCCCTGACATACCGCTGTCATAAGGTCATTTTATCTTTGCATTGAATTAAAAGCATCAACAAAAATAATCTTATGCAAAAAGTAACGATTCCTCCTTTTCAAATCATTGGTATAGCTATTAGAACCTCTATCGAAAATGGGCAAGATGCCATAGATATTGGTCAGTTATGGGGTAAATTTATGTCCGAAAACGTAATAGCAAAAATTCCTAACACAATTGACCATACCATCTATGCTTTATACACGGAATACGAAGGCGATTATACGCAGCCTTACACGACTCTATTAGGTTGTAAAGTTCATAGTCTTGATACTATTCCCGACGGCATGATTGGAAAAACATTCAAAGGCGGAAATTATGTCAAATTTTCAGATAGAGGAGATATTATGAAGGGATTTGTGGGCAGCAAATGGACTGAAATTAGACAAATGGATTTAAACAGAGCTTATACGGTTGACTTTGAAGTGTATGGTGAAAAAGCTCAAAATCCTAACAATGCAGAAATAGATTTTTTAATTGCAATAAATTAAAACCCAATTATGTCATCCATTCGAATCAAACAGCATCCACAAATTCAAGCAAAATTTGAGTCTTATCCTGCTATGGTTCAAGAAAAGCTCAATCAAATTAGAGGACTAATTATCGAAGTAGCTTCTAATATTGAGCATATTCAAGAAATTGAAGAAACTTTGAAATGGGGTGAACCTAGCTATATCGTAAAAAAAGGAAGTACCATACGCATGGATTGGAAAGCAAAAACACCGAATCAATTTGCGATATATTTTAATTGCAACACTTCTTTGGTGAATACTTTCAAGATACTTTACGGGGACTTATTTAAATATGAAAAAAATCGAGCAATTTGGTTTGAATTAACGGATACTGTCCCCAAAACCGAGCTAAAATCCTGTATAACGATGGCGTTACAATATTATCTTTTAAAAGATAAACCCTTATTGGGAAATTAATTTTTCAGTCAGTAAACTCTTTTTTACATTTAGTCGTAATGGGGATGGATTATATTTTAAACTTGTCATCATCAGTTATTTTAACACACTAAAATGCAAAAAAGAAGTCTATTTACCAGCGTTGTTCCTTTATTCCTATTACCTATCTTATTATTAACTTCCTGTGCTGATGACGGAGGAGGTGGTGAAGTGATTATACCTGATTTTGGTTTTAATACTACGGTTGTATTTGAACAAAATCTATCAGCATATAATATTTTTGAAGGTAATACTCAAGATCTAATTCCTACGGCTGACTTTCATTTAATGGAATTGAGTTCTCCCCTATTTACCGATTATGCTCATAAACAACGATTAGTCCGTGTGCCTGAAGGTACACAATTAACCAATAATGGAAATGGTACTATCAATTTTCCTGACGGTACTATTTTGGCGAAGACCTTTTACTATTATAACGATGAGAGAGATTTGTCATTAGGTAAACGTGTTATTGAAACGAGATTAATGATAAAAGAAAGTGGTTTATGGAATGTAGCAACTTACATTTGGAATACTGATCAGACGGATGCGACATTGGAACTAAACGGGCAGGATACCCAGGTTAGTTGGGTGAATGAGGCAGGCGTAAATCGTTCTACCTTATATCATATCCCTACTGAAAATGAGTGTAATGCTTGTCATCAATCCAATAATGCTATCATTCCATTAGGCACAACCCTACGCAATTTAAATAGAAGCGTAACTCGAAATAATACGACGCTAAATCAATTGACGCATTTACAGTCTGTAGGGGTGTTAAATACTTTTGATATTGCTTCTATTAATGACATTGTAAACTATTTTGATTCCACAGAATCCTTAACCGAGCGAGGAAGAGCGTATCTACAAATGAATTGTGCGCATTGTCATAATCCAACTGCTTGGAATGAACCCGCAGAACAAGGGTTTGATTTTAGATATGAAACGCCGCTCAATCAAACAGGAATTATTCAAGACCCTGATGAAATAGAGCAAGTTATCTCAAATGGTGAAATGCCGTTTATTGGTACGACTATGCTTGATGATGATGGTGTTGCTTTGCTGCTTGATTTTCTTAATAATTTGTAGGGTTTAGGAATTTTCAATTTTGTCGTAAAAAATATTTTAAACCACAAAGACACAAAAGTTCACAAAGAAAGTACACAAAGTATTTTCATGTCTTTGTGGTTTAATAGTACAGTTAGATTACTAAAAAATTTCATTCCCAAAACATCTTGTGATGATTTAACAAGTACTACAGTTAAGAAATTTTAATACTACCTTTGCCGTTTATAAATTGATTTTTTATAAACTAAACGTTAGCCTTTAATGAGTCGATTTATTTACGGCGTAGATTTCGGTACGACCAATTCAGCCATTTCCATTATTGATACCACAGAAAATCGAATCGTAAAGACATTTAACGAAGGTTCTCTTATTTATTTTCCTCAACCGACTAGAATCAATAATCGAACGCCTTTACAATATTTTGTAGGAAAACCAGCCATTGCTCAATATATCGAAAGTAATATGAATGGACGGTTTATGAAATCCATTAAGCGGATTCTTCCGAGAAGTGGATTTTCTGAAACCCGTGTATTTGGTAAAAAATACTTAGCCGAAAACTTAGTCTGTATCATATTAAAATACCTCAAAGCTAAGGCAGATGCCTTCATCGGAGAAGATGTTAAAACAGCCGTATTTGGCAGACCTGTGGTGTTTGATATAAAATCAGAAAACGATACCCTAGCTCAAAAAAGACTCGAAAAAGCCGCAAAACTAGCAGGATTCGAGTCCATTGCTTTTCAGATGGAACCTATTGCGGCTGCCTTCACCTATGAGCGTCAAATTACCAAAGAAGAAATCGTTTTAGTCGCCGATTTAGGAGGAGGAACATCAGATTTCACCCTCATGAAATTATCCCCTCAACGATTGCATCAAAAAAATCGAAAGGAGGATATTATTGCTCAAGGCGGAATTTATATTGGTGGAGATAATTTTGACTCGGCTATCATGTGGGAAAAAGGGACACATCATTTTGGTCGAGGACTAAAATACAAAGACTTTGATACTACTGTAGAAGTTCCCAAACGATTTTTCCTCACTATATGCTCTTGGGAAAAGATGAACTTTTTTGATAGCATCAAGATGAGAAATGCCTTGCAGAAGTTCTATTTCCTGACAGGAAACCATCCCAAATTCAAAAATCTAGTAACTTTGGTGGAAGAAAATTTAGGCTATTCCATATTTCAATCTATTGAAGCGGCTAAGATTGCATTAAGTACACAATCCGAAGCGGATTTCACCTATTCCAAAAGTGGAATTGACCTTCTTGAACCAATTACAATTCAGGCTTTTTCAGAAGATATTGTACATAAAGATGTCAATGCCATCAAAAATTACTTATTGGAGTTTTTGCGTGATGCAAATATTGAACATCAAGCCATTGATACTGTTTTTATGACGGGCGGAACATCCATGGTAAAACCGATTCGAGTCTTTATGGAAGAACTATTCGGGGCAACAGCCATCAAGTCGGGCGATAATTTTAATAGTGTTGCCAACGGATTAGCCTATAGTCATGTACTATTTTTTGATAAGAAATAACTTTTTAAAGTAGAGGCTATTGCATTAGGAGAAAAGCGATATAAGCATGATTTCACATCAAATTTAAGAAGATTTATCTCTATTCTCTCCTCCCGATAGCTATCGGGACGCTTCTCTGTTCTTAATAAATCACTTATAACAATGTTGACTTTATCTTATTTAAAAGAAAAATTAGAATCCTACAATTATACTCAACGAACAGATTTAGAATTACCTGTTTTTTGGAAACGCTTAAACCACAACAATGGGAAAGATAAACTAGCCTTTACCCTAATCGTTATTACGATTGATAAATTTACCATTTCCATAGAAGGGATGAATGAAATATTGGTTGGTCGAGCCTTACAAGCAGGAGCTATAGAACTTACTTCGCCTGAAGAATATAAAGCTCTTTTAGATATTATTTATGATAATATCTTAGATGCTACTCCAAAAGAATTTGAAACTATTTTCCACTTCTTCGAGCAACAAATCTATATTATTGAAAATGGCGTCAGAAAAACATCTGAACATGATAAGGCATTGGTGAACCTTCAATTGTTGATTGATGCCGCTAATAATCCAATAATGTAATCTTGAGTTACTATTTTTGGTTAATGCTCAATCAAAAGAAACACTCAATCGCTTCCATCAAGTCTTTTTTCTTGCCCGCAGATACATTGACGACTGTACCATCTTCCATCACCAAATATCCGCCTTTACCTTTTACGTATTTAGACATCAAGTGTAAATTAACGGTACTTGAACGGTGTACTCTTACAAAAGAGTCAGAACGAATCATTTCTTCGGCTTCTCGTAGGGTTTTACACACCATGATTTTACGACCATCTATCATTTTAAATATCGTATAGTTGCCTTGTGCTTGTAAACAAACTACCATTCTAACTTCCTCAAAGTCCATTCCTTCCATAGTGGGTAAGGCTACTTTTTCTGGAGCAGTTCTTTTTAAGATTCTTCTCTTTGTTGCAGTTCCAACGCCTTTTTGTCTTCTGTGTAAAAGTGATAAGTTGTACTTTCCGTTAATGTTTCTTATTGCTGTCATAATCAAAAAATTTTCAATTTTTAAAATTCCAAACCCCGATTACCAATTTTCAAAATGGGCATAAATGATTTCTAAATACGTTCATAAAATCTTTTCCTATTTTGTATAATACAAAGATGACGTAAAATTGAGGTTAAAACAATCCAAAATAAGAGAATAAGTCAGCTTTTTAATTT
>CAYLSF010000252.1:0-8020 GCA_964385675.1 uncultured Saprospiraceae bacterium | reverse complement strand
TTTGCTTCTTGATTATCAGTAGCCATACTTACTTGAGTCGTTTAAAAAACAGTTGATCTAAAAAGTGGGCATATTATTAATGTTTTAATCAATAAAGGAGTGATTACTGATATTCAATTCCTCCTTGCTCATATTTTAGTCCTAGTGATTGATACGTTTCTTTGTTTCAAATTTACGAGTATAATAATATTTTGTATAAAAAATATTTCAAAATGATGAAAGGATTGAGCTCCAAATAAAAAAGGTATAGCTAAAACTATACCTTTTCTTGATTCATAAAAGCCTATTGTAGTTACTGCTTAATGAATACTTGAACATATCTTGATTCATTATTCTGAAATGAAATATAATAAGTGCCATTTGATAAGTCATCTAAAGATAATTCTCCTTTAGATTGTTGTTGTTCGTATGTTCTGATAACTTGACCTATATTATTTATAATTGAAATCTTATAAAGACTCGTTGTCTTGACTTGAATATCATACTGCAAGACATTATTAGTAGGATTAGGAAATACCTTTATGTTGGCATTCAAATCTATCGAATTTGTATTCGTAGAAGTTTCAAGTACTTTTATTGAACCACTTATGGTCACATTATCTTTTGTGATGGTTACGCTGTAAGTATTAGGTTGGGAGACTTGAATACTAGATGTCGTATCTCCTGTATTCCAAAGATAGTTGGCATCCATACCAACATAGGCATCTAGCGTTACATAGCCATTGGCTTGAATTGAGGTAGAGTCTCCCATTCGCATGGGTAGAGGCGGCGGTGGAGTTGCTAAATCATCATAACTAATACTAGTAATCGGACTGATCGCATTGTTTGGATTTTGAATGGGGGTGATGGAGTTTAAATTTCCTGTATTTAAGTCCACATTGTATAAATTTCCACCTCTTGTGTAAAAATATCTATCATTAGATGGATCAATATCTGAATTCCCCATACTAAACCCATCAGGACTTAAAACACTATTAGATAAAACGGTGACAACACCTGTCACAGGATTTAACTCACATAATTTTAATCGACCCGGTTGGCTTTGAAATTGTAAGCCATATAGTTTTCCATTTTTCCAATTGTAAGCCAAATTGACTATTCCTACCACATTACTTGCTGTAGTTATAATCTTTGCTCTATTAATAGCAACACCATCATCAAGACTTACAGTATAAACAGAATCTGTTGTAGCATAGTAATAATGACGATGAATTGGATCAATATCGGAATTACCTGACAGGTATGGTGTTCGACTAATGGGATAAGGAGAAATAATATGGCGGTTACCCGAAACAGGATCTATAGAGACTAATCGTAATAAAGTCTGACCATTGTAAGCATGTTCTAAACCATAGATAGTATCATTTAGCCAGTTGTAACCAATATTCGTAATTGCAGAAACTACATTACTAGCAGTATTAGAAATAACTGGTGCATTGATGGTATTTCCCGTTAAGGCATCTACTGTATAAAACTGCGTATTCCCATTGGGTTGTCGGACATAGAAATACCGTTTATTGATTGGGTCAAAATCAGCAACTCCTTGTTGAAACATGTCTGGACTTAATACGGAATTAGATATGACATTCACTTGTCCTGTTGAGTCATCTAAACTCGTCAATCTAAGTTGCCCTGTTCGGAATTCAAGACCATAAATAGCATTAGATTGAGCAGAAAGTGTTGTTCCTATAAGGAACAATAAAAATAGAAAGTAAATCTTCTTCATAGTTGATAAGTTTTAATGTAGAGTTTCAACATGAAAAAGATATATTGGTTGAAGGGAAATTGTTAAATTTAAAAAGCCCAAGTCAAATATTGACTCAGGCTTTTTATAAATTATATGTGACATATATTATAGTTCAAATTCCTGTAACACACCATTCGCCTCCGATTTCGCTTTTAATTCCTCAGGTACTCTAGTCTCAATGTATGGTTTCCCTTTCAAGAGTCCACGAGAAATGACGATACGTTGAATTTCGGAAGTACCTTCATAGATTTGTGTAATTTTAGCATCTCGCATTAAGCGTTCCACATGATATTCTTTTACAAAACCATAACCACCATGTACTTGTACAGCTTCTACCGTCGTTTTCATCGCTACCTCTGACGCCATGACTTTTGCCATACTGCTCGCTACTTGATAATCCATTCCCATATCCTTTAACCATGCAGCACGATAAACCATCATTTTAGCAGCTTCAATTTCCGTAGCCATATCCGCTAATTTAAAGGCGATGGCTTGATGACGACTGATTTCTTTCCCAAATGCTTTACGTTCTTGAGAATAGGCTAGTGCTAACTCATACGCCCCTTGTGCGATACCTAAAGCCTGTGCCGCAATACCAATACGCCCGCCTTCAAGCGTTTGCATCGCAAATTTAAACCCAAAACCATCGCTTCCTAAACGCTGAGACTTTGGTACTTTTACATCGGTGTAAAGGATGGAATGGGTGTCAGAAGAGCGAATCCCTAATTTATCTTCTTTTGCACCAATTGCTACGCCATCCCAATCAGATTCTACAATCAAACAATTGATTCCTCTGTGTCCTTTATCTGCATCTGTCTGAGCAATAACTAAATGTACACTTGCTTTTCCGCCGTTGGTGATCCAGTTTTTAGTACCATTAAGTAAGTAGTGATCGCCCATATCAATAGCGGTAGTTCGCTGACTCGTTGCATCACTACCTGCTTCTGGTTCTGATAAACAGAAACAACCTAAAATTTCACCCGAAGCTAATCGAGGGATATATTTTTGCTTTTGTGCTTCTGTACCATATTTCTCTAATCCCCATAAGACCAATGAATTATTAACAGACATGATAACAGAGCAAGAATTGTCGATCTTAGAAATTTCTTCCATTGCGATAACGTAAGAAGTGGTATCCATTCCCATACCTCCGTATTCTGGCGAAACCATCATACCTAAAAAACCCAATTCTCCCATACGCTTTACGCCCTCCGTAGGGTAAGTCATGTGCGTATCTCTTTCAATTACCCCTTCCTTCAATTCATTTTGAGCAAAATCTCTAGCGGCCTTCTGTACAGCTAATTGTTCTTCTGTTAATTCAAAGTTCATAATTTCTTTGTTAAAATCATCGAAAGTCGATTGTCAAAAGTCGAAAGTCGATTAATATAGTTTATCTAATTTGCTTTGAGTGCAAAATTACATAATTCAAAGGCGTAAATCCAGAAGTTTGCAAAAAAAGTAACGAATTTTCGCTAGAGTTTTTTAAGTGTTTGATTATTAGTTTTTTATGAAGTGGAAGGTTTCGGACTATTTTTCAGGATCAATGCAGAGATAAAGGAAACAATGAATCCTATAATAAAGACGGTCATAAACATAGCAAAGAACTGAACCATAGGACTTTGAAAGGCTTCTTTTTGACTTTCCATTTCTTCGATTTTGGCAGTAGCTACATCTTCTGGAAAGTCTGCCTTAATTTGTGTGATTTGATGTTGATAATAATTTTCCATAAAATCAGGATCAAGATATTCTACATATATCAAATTATAGAGCCCAAAAATGAGGGCAGGTAAAATCACGATTAAGGTTCCGATTTGTAAACCTTTCCAAAAACTTAAAGTCCCTTGTTGTTCCTTATCTCTATATTCTTTAATACCTAAGAAGGCAAATAGGGTAGCGACTAAAATACTGAGGTATCCAATAATTTCGCTAATGGTGTAATTTTCAGCCTCATTACCCATCAATAAATAACTTCCTACAAAAGCAATAACCAAAACTAAAGAAGCGTACCCACCATACTTTAATACTGTTCGATTCATGTGAAATGTTTTTTTACAGATTGAAAAATTATTTAAAACGATACTTCAAATTAAAGGGAAATCGCTGAAATTTGACTCATACTAAAGTACCATTACGGGGTTTAAGCGGTAAATCCTACTTTAGTAGGAGCTTTAAGAAAGTAATTTGAGGGATTTTGCTTTAGCAACGGCTTGTGTTCTTCGTTTGACATCCATTTTTGATAGGATCTTAGAAACATGTGTTTTGACTGTACTTTCAGATATGAATAGGGTAGCAGCGATCTCTTTATTGGATAATCCTTCCGCTATTTTTTGAAGTACTTCAAATTCTCGTTTGCTTATTTCTAAGGACTGTAGTGTTTCTTGAATGGAAGGTTTAGGAATGGCTTCTTCTGTCGTTTGTGGTAGGGGAGGAGTAGATTCTACGTTTTGTATAGGATTTGGTTTAAAAATCAATCGACTGATAATAATTCCAATTCCAATAAAACTAACGCCTAATCCAACAATCCATAATTGATTCGATAAACCTTGTGTCAATAAGGTATATTGACTCAATTGGAATAAAATCAAAATAGCCGAAATTAGTAATCCAAACTTTAGGATAATATCTTTCATGATGAATTAATTCAGATTCCTAAATTATGTATAAATTTAATGTCATTGTTCTTTTGACTTAAAATACTTATGGTTAAATCATAAAAAATCGCAATTCAAATTCATGAATTGCGATTTTCATAATTAAATTTTCGCAAGAAAATTAAAAACCGTTCACCGTCTGCCGTTCATCCTTCACCGTCATTATTCCAATATCTCCAAAATCTTCAATTCCACACGTTGATTTTTACGACGACCCGCTACGGTATCATTGGTAGCAATCGGACGAATCTTTCCATACCCACGGAATTGAACTCTATTTTGAGGAATACCATTGTCAATAAACCATTGTGTTACCCGTTCTGCACGACCTTTAGAGAGTTCATTGGCAAATTCATGACTACAGAAACCATTCGTATGTCCACCAACTTCTACAATTAGATTTGGATTGGCATTCAAGAATCCTAAAATACGATTCAATTCTTTATAGGATTTTTCTTTGATAGAAAATTGATTGGCATCAAAAAAGATATTCTTCATTGGAATAATCTGCCCTACTTTCAATGGTATCAATAAAATATCCTTTTCTACTTCTTCATACGCCTCATCCTCTTCTTCTTTAGGCGATTTTTTAGGCTTATTCGCCATTTCTTGTTCTAATTCACTACGGACTTGCTTTCTGATTTTATCCTCTAATTCTTTACGCAATTGCTCTTCTAATTCCTTTTTGAGGCGATATTCCATTTCTGCTTTCAACTCATCTTTGACTTGATCTTTCATTTGATTTCTCAAGTTACTTCTAACATCACTTCTGAGATTTTTACGTAATTCTTCTTCAATCTCGTCTTTCATATTATTACGTAAATCATTTTCTACATCTTGCTTTAAGTCGTTCTCTAATTGAGTTTTTAAATCTTTACGTAATTCGTCTTCTACATTTTGACGTAAGTCATCTTTCAACTGTGTCTTAATATCTTGCTCTAATTCCTTTTCTAGTTCTTTCTTTACCTCAGATAATAATTCCTCTTGAAGTTCCTTCTTCACTTCTGTTCTCATTTCATCTTCTAAATCCTTTCTAACCTGCCTTTTTACATCATCAAAACTTGGCTGTGGTTCAGTTATATTCTCCGCAAAAGGATCCGTTTCCTCCATTGGTTGAGGCTCGGAATTATCGGCAATCGGTTCTGCAAATGGATCGTCCGGATCTGTATTATTAGCGATTTCAGTTTCTTCCGTTTTAGGTTTAGTTGGTTTAGGAATAGGCTTTTTATTGTATGCTTTATTATACAATCGCTTTAAACGGTCAGCTTCTGACTCATTTGGTTCGCCATTATCAGCTACGGTTGAAGTAGGCTCTGTTTTAGGTTTAGTTTTATTCTTTTTATCCTTTGAGCGACTCTTATTATATGGACGGCTATAAGTTGGTCGCTTCTTCTTCACCTTTTTCTTCTTCTTTCTAGGTTTCGTACGGCTAGAATTATACGGACGACTTGTTCGGTTTTTAGTCGGTTTATTGGTTTTAATATTTTTAGACTCATTATACATGCGTCTCAATCGCTCTAATTCTGGATCTTCTTTACGAATACGCTCTGGCTCAGGTTCTTCATATTCTTCATAAGGTTCATATTCAGTCTCTGATTCCTCATATTCAGGTTCAGAATATTCTGGCTCATTATACTCTGGTTCAATATATTCAAATTCTTCTTCAGGTTGACTCGTCTCAGGTTCACTTATTTCTGGCTCAGAATATACTGGTTCACTGTATTCAGTTTCTTCATATTCTGATTTAGGTTGCTTCTTTGGTTTGGGGTTAGGTGTTTTACGCTTTTTCTTGATGGTTTTTAAATCTTGATTTAAGCGATTTAATTTTTCTTTTAAGGCATCTAATTCTGGGTCATTTACTTTTGCTACGGGTTCTCCATCTATTTCTTCGTACGTATCTTCTTCCTCATCATCAGTCACTGCAAAATAACCATCAATCGTTGGATTTTTATCTTGTGGCACGATGACTTGATAGGTTTGATTATCTATCGGCTGATTGGTTTCTGCATCAATCATTCGACCTGTAACCAATTGTACGGGTTCAGGTTGTGCCTCCTTAGGTAATCGAATTCTAAATAAATCGGATTGACCATACGATTTAAAGTCAGAAGAAAAATAAGCATATTCACCCGATGCAGGAATGGTGTAATTGAAATCATTACCAGGCGTGTTGATTTGAGAACCTAAGTTTTTAGGCTTTGACCAATTAGTCCAACTATCATCCAAACGCTTACTAATGAACATATCTAACCCCCCATAACCAGGATGACCACCGCTCGCAAAATAAATGGTCTTATAATCTGCTGCAATGAAAATACTACTTTCCATTCCAATAGAATTTACATCTTCTCCTAAGTTGCGAGGTTCTGTCCAGCTACCATCTCTTTTTTTGAAAGAGACATATAAATCTCTATCTCCATAACTATCATCTCGTTCAATCGCCATGAGTAAAGTATTACCATCGGGTGTAAGATGATAACCAGCAAATGGACTATGGTTATACATTTTTGCAATCCGAAGGGCTTTGGGTTTATCCCATTCACCATATACTTTTTTAGCGACAGCTACACCATCTTTCTCTGAACGTTTGTAAGCACTAGATACATATAACCTATCATTACTAGGACTTACGGCTACAACAAAATTATGACTATCGTTATTTAATGGACTTCCAACGTTTTTCGCCTTGCTCCAACTACCATTGGGTAGTCGGTGCGAAACCCAAATATCATCTTTAAAGCGTTCCATATCGGTTCGAGCGGAGCGATCAGGAATGTTTTCTGGGTGGTATTTACGCGTAAAATATAGAACTTTTCCATTGGGTGAAATAATTGGTAAACGTTCAGAATATGGTGAATTAACTGCAATCCCTAAGTTCTCTGGCATCATGACAGATTCACTATATTTTAGGGTATCTACTTTTACCTTAAATCGTTTGCGACTATCCGAAATACCAATGGCATCAATTTGATTGCGACCTTTGATGGATTTTGTTCGCATTACCAATTTCAATCCGACAACTTTATAAGGTGTTTTGGTTATTTTTTTTGTAAAGAGGCGAGTATAAGAATAGACAGGTCGAGGTGCTTCCTGCTCATATACTTTATGGCGTTTGCCTTTGGTATCATACAAGTAAACTTGATAGATCGAGCCTGGATTCAAACTTTCTGCAATCGCAAATTGCTGAACGTACATCGGCTCGTCAAATTCTACATGAATATATTCATTATTAAAATTTTCATCTTTCTTGGGTGCCCAAGAAAAAGGACTGTCTTTGTAATTATCCATGGCATTAGGAGTACCCAACACTTGTCGAGCAGAATAGAAATAATCTTCATATTGCGAAGAATACTTAACCACTTTACTTGCCCATTGTACTCTTTGGGCAAATAAGGAGAAGGTGATTAGGGTTGCGATTATAGTGACTAAGGTTTTCATGGTATTTTGTTTTGACTGTAATGATTGCATTTGTTTCGCTTGATTGTATTGATAATTGAATTGAGTGAAAATAATTGAATTATCAATATTGAGACGATTAGATTTTGATTTGGATACTTTAGATACTCAAATCAAAAAGCTATCCTTTACAAACCAATACGTTATTAAATAGGAATGGTGCATT
>CAYLSF010000251.1:0-8024 GCA_964385675.1 uncultured Saprospiraceae bacterium | reverse complement strand
GATCGGGGTTATGGATTAGCAGAAGATGGTTCTGGGAATATTTATGTTACAGGAAGTTTTAATGGAACAACCAATTTTGATCCTAATGGAGCCATGGCGGGTGAAAAAACAAGTATTGGAGGACAAGATATTTTCTTAGCTAAATATGCTAACGATAATACGTTACAATGGGTCATAACCATAGGTAGTGAAGAAAACGATAGAGGCTATCGAGTAGCGGTAAGCGGTAGTTCTGTTTATATTGTAGGCTATTTTGGTGAAAATACGATTGTACCTGGAGCTGTAAACTTTGATCCCATTAATTCTATTGCTAACGCTCAATTAACTAGTGCTGGCGAAAGAGATATTTTTTTAGCTAAATATAGTATTACTGATGGAGCTTGTGAATGGGCTTTTAATGTGGGGGGAACCGATGATGACGAGGGACTTGCACTTGCTATCGATACTAATAGAGATCCCTATATTGTTGGATACTTTAATGATAATAGTACCAATAATAGTTTAACAGTAGAGTTTGATAAAGGAACTAGCGGAAACTCCACGACAGAAAATAGTAATGGTAAAGATTTATTTGTAGCTAAATACGATGCTTCTACCAAAGATTTAGGGTGGGTTAGAACCGCAGGAGCTGAAGTAGCTTTTACGGTGCCAGTGTTAGGAATCACATTAGAAGACCAAGCCTCTGGAATAGCAATTGATGGTTCTAATAACGTTTATATTACAGGATTTATTAGTAGTGGAAAGACTACCATGGGAATTCCAACACCTGAGAATGTTGACTTTGGAGCAGGTATGAATGGGACAATAACTGTGACAGCAGCTTCTTATGGGTTTATTGCGAAATACGATAATTTAGGAGATAATGTCTATGCTTTGGGAATAGGAACACCGGCTACAGTAACAGGAGCAACTGATATTGAGTTAGATAATAATGAACATATTTATTTGACTGGAGGATTTACTGGTACAGACATTGAATTTGATCCTAAAGGTACTGGAGATACTCGCTCCACAGGATCAACAACAGTAACTCATTTCTTTGTAGCAGAATATGAACCAGGTTCGCCGCATCCTACATTAAGTTGGGTACATAATATTGGGGGCTCAACTGCTAATACTGCTGGAGGTTCTAATGGTTTTGCTATCAATCTAGATGCAACAGATGGAACAGGCAATGTATTTGTAACAGGGTATTATGGTGGAACAACTGTGGATTTTGATCCAGATATGACAGATACTGATGAGCGCTCAAGTAACGGAGATTATGATATTTTTATTGCTAAATTTGATAATGCAGGTGACTACGTAGAAGCTCTTACTGTTGGCGGTGCTAATGCTGATGCTGGAACTGATATTTTAGTGAGTGGTAGTTCTATTTATACAACAGGCTGGTTTAGTGGTTCATTTGATTTTGATCCAGATATGTACGATGCTACCTTAACTTCAAATGGTAGTGAAGATATTTTTGTGGCAAACTACTACACTACAGCGCAGCCTCTACCCGTAGAAATGACCTACCTCAATGGAGCCGTAACGCCACGAGGAAATGTCTTAACTTGGGGAACAGCATCAGAAGAAAATAATAAAGGATTTGAAATTCAAAGAGCGAATGAAGGCAGTCCCGATAGCTATCGTGGATGGAGGACTATTGGTTTTGTAGAAGGTAACGGAACTACTTTAACGCCTCAAGAATATGCTTTTACGGATAATGCTCCTGTAATTGGTTCTAATTATTATCGCTTAAAGCAAATGGATATAGATGGAGCGTATGAATATTCTGAAATCGTTCATTTGGTGAATAGCAAGGAAAATCATACACGAATATATCCTACTTTTGCTAAGGATGTTTTAAATATTGAGACAGAAACGCCTACAATGGTTCAAATCTTTGCCGTAACAGGTCAATTGGTCTTACAACAGCAAATCACAGGTACAGAACAATTAAATATATCTTCATTACAACAAGGTAGTTATTTTATCAAAATGGATAATATGACACAGCGTTTTGTGATTGTGAGGTAATACGGTTTAAGGTTTAAGGGAGCGTGATTCAATGAATTATGTTTCCTTAAATCTTTTAGATTTATACAACAGAAAAATCACTAAGAAATTATGTGGAAAGAAGAAGATAATAAACTCAAGGCAACATTTAAGTTTAAAGATTTTGCAGAAGCATTTGGCTTTATGACGGAAGTGGCTTTTCATGCAGAGAAACAGGAGCATCATCCAAATTGGAGTAATGTGTGGAATACGGTAGAAATACATCTAAATACACATGATGCGGGTAATATCGTAACGGATAAAGATCATAAATTAGCAAAAGCTATTGATGCTGTTTATGCTAAATATCAATAAGATTAATTAGATTTAGGTTCTATTTAATCATACATTGACTTTGTACAATCTCCACACCAATTGATTGTCAGAAGTCGATTGTCGAAAGTCGCATACATGTTTCAAACAGAACTACACCATTTTATTCAATCTTATGCTACGGATGGATTGACCTCCTTTATGCAAGTCATCACAGGATTAGGGTATGCCGAATTTTTTATGGCATTCTTGATTTTTCTCACCTTTGTGATAGACTTTAGAAAGGGATTTTTAATGTTGATGATTTTGCTTTGGACGGGTTGTATTACGTATTTATTAAAAGAATCCTTTCAATTGCCTCGCCCCTTTCATGTGGATAACACGGTGCAACTATTAGATGGTGACTTGCCTGATAACAATACTTTAATTTTTGAAAAACGTGGAGCAACTTCTTTTTGGGGTGGGTTACCTCAAGATGTAGTGGATCACATTCGTCAAAATCAAGATACAGAATTCGGTTTTCCATCAGGTCATACGAGTATTGCCATTGCTTTTTGGGGAGCATTAGCGTTATTGTTTCGAGTGCGATGGTTATCTATTTTAAGTATAACCTTGATGGTTTTGATTCCCTTTTCTAGGATTTATTTAGGGGTGCATTTTCTAGCCGATGTATTGGGTGGAATTGTAGTCGGTGGTGTAATGCTTTGGATTTTTTATACTATCGTATTGCAACCCGATAAATTAAAAGCCTTTTTAAAACGAACGCATTATCCCATAAAAGCGGATTTACTCACCGCTACTTTGATTGTCTTTCCCTTGATTTGGGCAATTATATTACCCCCTAAAACCATTGTATTATACGCTAATCTATGGGCATTTGGAGTCGCTTTCTTACTATTAGCACAACAAGGTTTACCTGCTAATGATGCACTTTGGTGGCAGCGAGGATTACGTTTTTTTGTGGGTGTATTTCTTTTTGGATTGACTTCTTATGTGCTAAAACAAGCTGCTGTAGCAGTTGGACTTGGAGAGGATAATGTAGTGCGGTTTATTCGGTATAGTTTAGGAGCGTTTATTTTGGTTTGGGGAAGTGTAACGTTGAGTCTGCGGTTGGGGCTGATGAAACGAGATATTAAGGCTTAAACAGCAATTTCTTATTTACATTTTTGGAAAAATCATAAACCTGTCTGCCAACAGGTTTATGATTTTTTGGAATCAATTATTCAACTGAGAAATTGCTGATGCTTAAAAATTCAAAAGTATATAATCATCATTTAAAAATTCTTCTAATCCTTCCGAACACAACGACAATTATGCCCATCAGTATCCGTTTTAGCATCAGGATCGGGTGCACCATAATCTAAGCGTTGGGTGTAAGCATTGTCGGTATCTTTTCCTGTGCTTGACCAATATTTTACAATTTCGGTTTCAGATAAGCCTGAGATTAAATAAGACTGCTTATACATGGCATTGAGTTCTGTTCGAGTGGGTAAATACCAATCCGATTTTCCAAATGCGGTTAGATTATCACAAGTGGTTTTGGCTGTAGCCCAATTGAGGTTGGAGGCATTGTCCGTTGGATGTACGTAGAGTAAATACCCCCGATATTTAATTGGAGTGGGTTGGGTGGTATCGTGAGCATTTGGAATTTCACTGAGGTTTGTCCAAGAGAGTTGGTCGTTACCATTAGTTTTGATAATTTGATTAGTAGAACCGTCTGCTGTTGGAAGTGTGTAAGCTTGATTGATTTTTACATTTCCATCTTTATCCCAAGTTAATACAATCTTTTCGTTTCCTGCACCATGAAAGGTTCCCAATATTCCACCAGAATAACCATGTAAAACAGGGCCATCTGGGTTTACATTAGCGAATTTTGAAGAACTCCCCACATATCTTAAAGTATGAAATTCGTCATTTCGTATACGAACGACATTATCATTAAGATAGACTGTTTGATTAGCCGTATGGTTTCCTAGATTATCATCTCCGATGACTGTCCAGCCTGTTCCATTGTGGTAATTGTACTTATTGGTTGACGTGTTGTAAATCATCAAACCTGTTGCAGGGGAACTAATATCATCTCTTTGCGTAGTTGTCATTCTAGGAATGAGCATCCCTTTAGTTGTTGATTTTACATCTAGCATAGCAGAGGCATTTGGTGAACTGTTATCATCGTTGATACCAACTTGACCAATTATGAATTTAGAATTAAAAATTAGGAATATTATTAAGATGATTTTTATGCTATTTTTCATGATTGTTTTATTTTTTTAAGCATTAGGTATAAAGTATTAGGTATTTTAACAGATGGTCGATTATTCATTTTTATACTTATTACCTAATACTTCATACTTACTACTTTTTAAGGCTTCTATCTGAATCAAAGCATTTTCTAAAGCCGCTTCATATTGGGTCAATAAATCTTGTTGTGCTTGATTCGCTTTTTCTAAGGCTTCTACTTTTTGTGAAAGCTCTTGTGTAGCTTTGACTAACGGCACTACAAATTCTGCATAGCGAATACCGTAATAATCCCGATAGCTATCGGGATTTTCATTGTCAGTATTTGGTTTATCCACACCGCTAAAGTCAAAATTAACAGCTTGTGCTACTGAATCCACTTCCTGTGCAATAAACCCTGTGTAACGGATTTGATTTTTATCAGCAAGGGCATTTTTTAAATCCGTTGGGATAGTTTGCCCTTTATGTTCCATGATTTTTTCCGTATCAAAATGATAGGTAACAGGACGGAGTTGATTGATAAAATCTAAACCAATGACATCTTCTTTTACATCCGTCTTGAAGCGACCGTCCGAAGTAGCCGTCCAGTTGACATAACCACCTATAGAAGCGTGTGCAGCATTACCAATAATGACTTCATTGGCGGTAGAAACATTGGCTAGATAGCCGATAGCAATAGAATTAGTAGCAGTCACACTACTTCTAGCACCGATCGAAACACCATTTTGACCTGTTCCTTTTGATAGATAACCGATTACAGTTGCACCATCTGCTCCAACTCTAGCATGCGTTCCCATAAAGGTTGAGTGACTTACATTGGTCGATGTCAAATCTGCAAACGTTCCAAAACCAGCGTTATTAATCCCTTCTCGATTGGTCAAACCTGTCTTGTAACCGAGATAAGTATTAAAGTTTGCATTATTCTGATTATTCCTATTATTATCTCCACCTGCAAAGGCTCCAACGAAAGTATTACATCTACCCGTTTCTGTATTGGCACCAGCAGCATAGCCAAGCGTAGTATTGAAATCACCTGTACTAGCATCTCCACCCGCACCATTTCCGATGTGCGTATTGTAACTTCCTGTTGTATTATCACGACCTGTAATTTCACTATGGACAAAAGAGGAGTCAGAACCTAAGTCAACATCTCCACCCAAAAAAGTATTACAAATTCCTGTTGTGTTTTTGAAGCCAACCTGTTTTCCGATAAATGTATTGTCTTTACCTGTATTATTGGCAGAGCCTGCTTTATCTCCTATAAATACATTTCCATCACCTGTCGTATTATTTAAACCTGCATTAGGGCCGATAAAAACATTATCAAATCCAGTAGTATTTTGATAACCTGATTGGTCTCCAATAAAAATATTATCTCTAGGTGTAGTTGAATGGTAACCTGAAAGATATCCTATATATATGTTACTTAAACTTGAATGTTGAGAACCAATTGTACTGCCAGGTGTTGCAGTTAAATTATATCCTGCACTATGCCCAATTAAGATATGTCTTGAACCTTCTGTGTTAGATTTTCCAGCATCCTTTCCAATAAGGACTAAATTATCTGCTGTAGTGATACTTGAGCCTGCTCCTGTTCCTAATATGGTGTTGTCAGTTTGTGCAAAATTGCTAGTCCACAGAAAAAGACTAAAAATGATACTTGATATTATTTTAATCTGTTTTTTCATCGGTTTGATATTATTTTTAAATGATAAGACTTATCTCTCCTACTGGCCATTATCCTACCCATAACTATTGAGTGCAGAGACAGGAATTATTTTTTCTTATCTCGAAATTATTTCTCTATTATAAATTTCTGTATAAATTGATTTGTCTTTAAAAAATAGACTCCTTTAGACAAGTTACTAATATTAATTGTCCCAGTATTCTGCATGATTTTTTCTTTCACAATTTGACCACTCACATTGATGATTTGAATAAGAGTAGGTTGTGTAACATCAATAGTTAAAATCTCAGTTGCTGGATTTGGAAAAATATGAATTTGAGATTTTGATTTATGCGGTTCTATTTGAATGATATTGCTGTATTCATATTTACCATCAAAATCGATTTGCTTTAAGCGATAATACGTTGTAGTGGTTGAGATACTTTTATCTAAGTACTCATAATCTTGTTGCTCAGTAGTTGTGCCAGCTCCTATAATGAAGTCAATGATTTTCCAATCTTGACCATTAGAACTTCTTTCAATTTCAAAACCTTGATTATTTTGTTCTGATGCTGTTGACCAATTTAGTAAATTGCCGTTTTCTACCTTTTTACCTTTGAAATGGATGAGTTCAACAGGTAATACTGTTCCTGTAATTCGAACATTATCAATGTATAGATTACTACCATAGCCTTCTACCAGAATAAATCTTAGGATAGTTTGCGTGCTAGCATATCCACTCAGGTCAATGGTTTCTGTTCTCCATTCACTTGCTAAAGGTGTCCAATCATTGGTATTATATGATGAAGTTGCCAGATCTAAATGTGATTTATCATAAGAAGTATTGGTGTAATTTTCTCCACCATCGGTAGAATAATCAATGTATAACCTATCGTAATGTTGTGCGCTATAAGGAGCATATGCTATCTCAAAAACTAATTGAGGATTGCTAATAGCCGATAAATTGACTTTAGGCATCACTAGATAATCTGATTGTCCAACATAGCCACCATATTGATAATTAAGTATTCCAATTACTTGTGTTGAATTTCCATCAGCACCTGTAACTGTTCTTGCTCGCCACCCATTATTTAGGTCTGGATTGGCGATGACCCAATTGGTTGGTGTAATGGTTGAAAAATCTTCATGGAGTGTTAAACTTCCTGTACCTACTACATAAATTTTTTTATAGGCTGTATTTGAACCAGAAGCATTCGTAGCTGCCATGGCAATAGTATATTCACCAACTGCATCAAAAGTTATTTGTGGATTTTGGGAATTAGTATTTGTTCCATTTTGATACGTAAAGGTTAAAGGCGAGATTGACCAATGCCAAGAAGTAGGCGAATTGGTAGAAGCATCACTTAATGTAACAGTATGACCCACAAAAGTCATTTCAGCACTAGAGGTGAAATTTGCTACAGGAACGGTTTGTATATTGTTATTATTTGCAGTGACATAACTTATCAAATATACGGTCATCAATATAGTATGTATCGTTTTTAGTAGTTGAATTTGTTTAAATCGTATAATAGATAACTTCATAGTTCTTTTTATTTTCAAAAATAAACTGCTCCATCAATTGTCATCTAACGTCAAAAGGTTTTGGGAATAAGGATAGAGCAGTTGCAATCTTTTTAATTTTGATTACACAAAGATGAGTCGATAGAAATTACCGATTTTGACAAGGTATTATGGTTTTGGAAAAAGACTTACGAAAATAGCTCAGGGGAAAAATGATAAGATTTTAGGTTTGCTTATCAGTTAGTTATAAATATATGTTTTTGGAAAAACATTATAGTATTAA
>CAYLSF010000250.1:0-8039 GCA_964385675.1 uncultured Saprospiraceae bacterium | reverse complement strand
CAATTTTAAGTATTCGCTTATCATTGGCAGACGAACGTTCATAAACCGTTTTTGCTAATACATCATGTGCTAATTCTACTTTCACTTTATATTGATATTAATAATTGTTGTCAAATAGAGATTTACTTCAAAAAAGAGATAAACTGATTGGAAACTTTCTTATTCAGATCATAATACACTCGACCGGTAACGATACGTCCATTTTGAAGTATGGCATCTTGATAATAAATCCCATCCGCAGGTCCCAAACCTGTATGATAAATGGTTTGATTAAATAAGTTGTTAACGGCAACTTGAAAAGATAAACCTGTACTTTTCCAATGGAAAGTAGCCGCAGCATTGATCCTAGTGTAAGCAGGTATTTCTACCGTTCTACCAAATGAAAGAGAAGTTCCCTCATTGATAGATCGATCGCCTACATAATTCATTCGGATATTAAAATTTAACCGATTATTAAGTAAAACCGTATTTAATCCCAAATTTAACTGATGTGTAGCGATTCCAGCAACCGTAAAGTCTTGTCCTTTTTCTTTGGAATCGCTATACGTATAGTTTCCAAATGTAGAAATTTGAGTAGCTTTTCCAAATTCATACGTGTAATTCCATTCTACAAATCCACCTTGCATCACATAATTCGTGAGATTATAAGTCGTATAATTTTGAAGTTCAGTCCCCTCTATTATTACATCTGGATTGATAATTGGAATTTGAGCATTTAAGTCAATCATTTGATTTATGTCTGTGTAGTAAACGGACATAGATACACTTGCTCGATGGTTTCCATTAATTTTCTGATATTTTATTTGAAAATTACCTTCCTCACTTTCTGCAGGAGAATAGTTAAAAGGATTATTAAGTATGTTACTTGATAATAACCCTAGTCGTTGGCGTTGACTGACGGTCTTAAACCCTTGTGTATAAGATGCTTTTAAAGTTAAATAATCGTTTTTTGAAAGTTGAGGGCTATAAACGACTACAAATCGTGGATTATAAATGCCTCTATAATTATTGATTTTGATGTCAAATTCCTCTGGTATAAAAATGTTTGATAATGTCGTATCTACATATTCATAAAAATTATCATTTTGATAGCCTCCTGCATCATAATAGTAGGTATGAAAATAATTTGCATAATCTTCATAGTACTTATCTCTTTGATAACTAAAACTATTGGGGCGAATTCTAAAATAATCTGCTCTTAATGTGGCTGTTAGTGTTAAGGCTTTGACTCTAGGCACTCGAAAATTAATATGAAAATAACCACCAATATTATCGTTTAAATAATTTTGAAAATTGAAATTTCCTAAATCAAAATTTTCACTGAAAATATGATATTGCGATTCATCAACGACTAGATTTCCTTGTACGCCTCCGCTTCGATATTCAATACCTGCTTGCATAGTCAGATGATTGGAAAAACGATAATTAACGTCAAGTTCATTGGTAAATTCATAGGAATGAGCGGTATATTTTTGTTCTTCGACAAAAGGAATTTTTAAGTCGTTTTCATCTAACGTAGCATTGGGTCGAGCATCAAAGGAGCGAACTCTAGAGTGAGCATAGATAACATTTTCTACTTGATAACGAGATAAAAGATTTAACTGTAAACTATTGGTTATAAATTGGTTATATTTGAAATAAAAATATCCTTCCTCCAATCTTTTATTAGAGCTAGCTATACCAAACCGCCGTCTATCTTCAAATAATTCTCCTTGTTCTTCTCTGAAATACAAATAAGCACCGCCCAATTCAAACTTATCGACATTAAATTTTGTGGTATAATGCCAATAAACATTATTACGCAGTCCTGATTTAAGAGAA
This sequence comes from uncultured Saprospiraceae bacterium, assembly GCA_964385675.1. GTDB lineage: Bacteria > Bacteroidota > Bacteroidia > Chitinophagales > Saprospiraceae > CAYLSF01. Next base: position 6,218 of record CAYLSF010000250.1, on the reverse strand, counting down.
TCTAATGTATTGTAAGCGATAGAATCTAAAGCCATGGCTTGTTCGGTAAGATTGAGGGCAGGGGTGTCTAATACTGTATTATAAACACTTAACGGTTTGATTTGATAAGGCTCAGCAAGTTGAGTTTCAAGTAGATTTGTTCTGTTTTCCGTCGAACCTTTCAAGGAAATGGATAGAGACGACTTATATTTAAAATCCATAATTGTACTAAATTCTATATCTGTTCTCTCTTTAGGGGCGTTGTCAGAACTTTGGATAATATTTCTACTCACAGCACCAACTAGTCCAAGTCTTTCTTGATTAGGAAGTAAGTCATCCATCTTTTTAGTAACAATATTGATAACACCACTAAATGCCTCAATACCATATACCGCAGATAAGCTACCATAAATAATTTCAACTCTATCAATATTACTTAAAGCATATAAACCATTCAAAAAGATTTCTTGTGTCCAAATGCCATTTTGCTTTACACCATCTAGCATTAGCAATATTCCTTCGGTTTGTTCAGGTGTTCGAATGCCTTTCATATAAACCGTACTATTTCCTGAAACTTCCGTTACATCAAAACCAGCAATATCATAAAATAATTCTCCTAGATGCCTATACCCTCGATGAATGATTTCTTCACCTGTGATAATAGTGACTTGTGCGGGGGCGATATAAAGACTATCTTTCCATTTGGAAACACTAGTTATGATTTCATCTTTACTAGAACGTTTTACCCATTCAAAGAGAGATTGAAAGCGATCAGAGTGTGTGTAATTGGTTTCAAAATTTTGTTTGAGTTGTAATATTTCTTCGATGACTTGTTTGGCTTTGTCAATATGACCTGTGACTGCATAAGCCTCCGCTTTAAGTCGCCATAGTTCAATCACCATGTCTTTGGTACACCCTGTAAATCGACCTAATTTATCAACAGGAGCTTCAAGCTGAATGATTTTTTCAAAATCACCCACTTCATAGAGTTTTGTAGCTTCTTCTACCACTTGACAAGGTTGAGCTATACTGCTAAAAAAGCCAAATAGAAATAGTGTAAGTAGTCTTAATTGTAGTTTGAAATAATTCATTCCTTTACTGATGTGTATATACGTGCTTTATAATTGAAATACCTCTTAATGAGAGATTTATTTAGGAGTTACCAATTGAACTCAAATATTTAAGACCAAATTTGTGATTGATAAAGTTTAAAGAATGGAGCTTTAGGTAAAATTCTAATTCATACACTCAATCTATTAGTTCCTATGTTTTCAATGATATATTGAATTATAGCTTTTAGTTTAATACACATTTTAGTCTTGTCCTGATTAATCCTTAATTTTTTAAAAATCCCTTTCTCTTTATCAACGAATATGTTATAGTTGCATTTACCCAATAAAGTTACATGAAAATGGGATTTTATTAGGGGTTTTAATGATTTTTTTGAGATTAAGACTTCAAGCTTAATTCTTAAAACCTAAAAGCCAGGTGGTTTATAAAACCATCTGACTTTTAGGTGTATATATCTTTAAATTACTGATGAGTATGTGCAAACATAGCTGCGCCAATTATACCTGCATTATTTAAAAACTTAGCAGGTTTAATTGGAATATCAATGGTTAATACATCTTTAAATTTATGATATTTTTTACTTTGTCCTCCTCCTAATATAAAGTAATCAGGAGACATAATTCTATCTAAATGTAGTAAATAACCATCAAAACGTTTTGCCCATTGTTTTTGTGACAAACCTTCTTTTTTCCTTATAGAATCAGCAGCATACCATTCGTAAGGATTCCCATCTTTATACCAAACATGACCTAATTCAAAATTCTCGATTAGTTGACCGTTATAGAAAAAGCCGGTACCGATTCCAGTACCTATCGTTACCATAAGGACTTTACCTTCTAATCCTTTTCCAGCCCCTAGTGTCATTTCCGCTACACCGGCTAAATCTGCATCATTTCCTACAAAGAAAGGGACATTACAATGTTGAGAAAATAATTCGTCAATCTGTACACCTACCCATTCTGGAGCCATATTACTTTGAGATAGACATTTTCCATTTTTCACCAACGTTGGAAAACAACAACCTACAGCCCCTATCCAATTAAAATGATTAACTAACTCCTTTACAACACTTGCCACGGCATCTGGCTTGGCAGGTTTTGGAGTCGGAATTCTGTGTCTTTCCGTAGTTAGCTCGCCTGTTTCTGTGTTTACTATTGCTCCTTTGATGCCTGAACCGCCAATATCAATCCCTAATAATTCCATAATATGACTAAAAATATATTTGGTTTTTTATATAAAAAGCTACAAATATAAAATTGCATCATAAAATTTGGTAATGTATAGATTAATATATTGTCAAAAAAAATTAACTTGACTTCATAATTTAAAATTAAGCAATGCATTAAGTTGCTATTCTAACAATTAAAATCAAAAACTCGATGAAATATAGTTTAATAATAATTTTTGTGTGTTTCTTATTTATAAAATGTGGTGAAGATACTCCTTCCAATGACAACACCATAGAGAAAGAAAAGGAGTTGATTGAAGCACCAGAAGTACCCAGAAAAGTTTATGAAGAGGGAGCCGTTGTAAATTTGAGGGGCATATACGCAACCTCTACAAAATCACCAGAATTAGCGAATCAAATTAATCATATTTTTGAGGAGGATGGCTCTAAATATTGGTCAACAATGACAGGGGCTGCTGCTGACGAAGGGTTTATGCTTTATTTTGAGGAAGCCATTAATGTGGGAAAGGTTATTTTAGAAACCAGTAAGGGGAGCAAATTTGCACAATTGGATCAAGTGACCATTTATGGAAATGGTAGAAATTTAGGACTATATGATGCTACTAAACCTATAGCAATAGATACTACACTGAAATCGCTTTATGTTCGATTTTCCGAAATTTCTACAAATCAAGAAAGTAAGCCGACGAAGTTTGAAGAAGGTATATTTGCAGGAGAATACTCTATTGGTATTCGACAATTAATTATATTAGATGAAGCTGGAAAAGCATATAAAATCATACCACCTAAAGTAGTGCCAGGGATTGTACAAGCGAGTTCTACTTTAGAACCTGCTAGTGCTTATCATGCTGGACAATTATTTGACAGTAGAAGAGAGTTTGTATGGGTAGAGGGTGCGAAAACGAATGGAGTGGGGGAGCAGTTGGATTTTTTATTAAAAGAAAATGTAACGATTACTGCATTGGAAATTCAAAACGGGTATCAACGCTCTGATGCACACTATAAAGCAAATGCGAGAGTAAAATCTATTGAATTTGGAATTGAAGCAGGACAAAAATATACCTTAGAGTTAAAAGACACGCCTGAACCTCAGCGTATTCAGTTACCAACATCTTATACGGGTTCGGTATTTTCTATCAAAGTAAAAAGTGTTTATCCAGGTACTAGATACAAGGATTTAGCGATTAGCGAGTTACGATTTTTTAATGCCGAACAAGCTTTTATCGTTGGTAGTGATATTGGTGAGTCTTTCAAAAAATCATTACTGAAAAAAGTTGAAGGAACGGTACTAGCGAAGCAGATAGATAGAAGTGTGAAAATGAAAAATGATGACATGAAAAGTTTTACAGGATATCAATCTATCACGCTTCGCTCTAATGGTACTTTTGTGATGTATGAGCAAGAAGTAAGCAACGAAGGCGATGGAATACTTCAAGATATTATTGCAGATGGAAATTGGGAAATTATTGAAGCTGACGAGGAGCGTGCTAGAGTTAAGGTTTTTGGAAAGTTTTTTAACCTTAAAGCAATGGAAGATTATTATAGAGGAGTCGCTAATTCCAATACAAGTCGAATATTTAAAGATGAATTATTCATAGATAACGGAAGCATTACAGGTGGAAAATTTATTAATGCATTTTATTATTGATAGGTATTGAGGCCACCCTCGACAATCGAATCGAATGTCGAGGGTCGAATATCGAAAGTCGCAGGCATTCATTATTAGTATAGGATAATTTGAATATTCAAAAATGGAAATGGACATTGGGGATAGTGTCTTTAATGACCCTAACTTTTATTCAACATTTGTGGACGTTTGTGCAAACACCTTACGTCACAGGGTGGGATGGTTATTTTTATTTAATACAAGCAAAAGCCATCATTGAAGAAGGCTCAATGCATAGTTCGGATAGTTCTTTGATTTATCCTTTATTGGTTGTTTTAGTTCAGGTATTTGGTGATTATATACTGACATTCAAAGTATTAACCGCTTTAATTGTAAGTTTGATCGTAGGTGTTTCTTATCAGTTGGGTGCCGAAATTAGTCAAAAAAAAGAAATAGGGTTATTATTAGCTGTTTGGTTCGTTTTTAGTCCTCATCTAACTTATGTGGCCGCTCAATTTCCTAAAAATATATTGGGGTTTTTATTTTTCTTATTGACGATTTTAATCCTATCAAGATTTCTTAGAGCGGCGTCTCGTCAAAATATATTGTTATTAATTGCTATTGTTATTTTAAATTATTTTGGTCATCGAATGACCTTTGTATTGAATGTTGGTTTAGTCAGTAGTGTTTTAATTTTGAAATGGGTAAATTGGAAATTGCTGGTAGGAATATTAGGTATTTTGATCGCATTATCCTTTTTACAAGGATTAAACTGGACGGATATAGAACGATTTGATGGAGCTTTTACTAATGAGCCGCATTTCTCTCTTTGGTCATTTTATAAGTCCTTTTCTTCATTAAACTTGTTATCATTATCTTGGAAATTAGAACTGCTATTTAGCCTTGTTTTTTTAAGTTTTGGAATTTATACGGTTTTAAGTCAGTTCAATAACTTATTGAAAAAACGAATCTCAATAAGTAAATTTAATCCCTTGTCTCTAGGATTATTATTGCTTAGCGTAGGCTTATTATTCCCCTTTTTTGAATGGTCCTTAGTTGGGTTTTCTTACCGATTTGTATTGATTTTTATACTACTTGCACCCGTGTTTTTAGCATTTTTAAAAATGGAATGGAATGGTAAATTATTACAATTGATTAGTTTACTATTAATTGGGGTTAGCTTTGTTTCCATGAAATCCTATAATCCACCCAAACACGATCCTCAATACCCTAAATATGCGGAAGCTACCGAACAAGTGTTAGAAATTTTACCGAAAGATTCCATGGAATTACTCATTGCTCATAATGCTTTAGCGGAATATTTTACCTTTACCACAGGAATTGATGCTTTGCCGTGGCAGCCAGAATACCCTATTGATAAAAATAAATTATGGCGAATTGCTACCGATATACGCCGAACACATTTAGCCTATTATCTTTCTGAAAAGCAACAAATGTTAGTTCATAGAATAAGTCAACGCTATTACTTAATTAGAGAAGATATTTGGCAAATTTTATTACAACAAATTCAAAAAGAAGGAGATAGAGTATTATATGAAGAATTAAGAACATGGCGAAATCCACATCAAATTAGACCACAATTTTTATTGAAGAAAAAGTAATTAGGATAACATAAATAAGCTAATTTTACATTAAAATTAAACAGAAATACACTTAGACCGTTTTACACAGGATAAAGTAACTAACATTGGAATATTTAGCTTAGGAAGAAACTACATTATGAAATTAGAAGAAGAAATCCGTCAGACTCAATTTAATAGTGAATATCATAAATTAATGGTAAATCTCATTTTTACACATAATTGGTTTTCGCACCGCTTAAAATCGTTTTTAAAGCCATATAGCATTACACCACAACAATATAATGTACTCCGCATTTTAAGAGGGCAACACCCTGAGCCTATATCAACTTCAACTATTCGTACCAGAATGTTAGATAAAATGTCGGATGCTTCTAGAATTGTTGATCGATTAACTTTGAAAGGGTTTGTAGAAAAACAAACCTGTACATCCGATAAACGTCTAGTCGATGTAATTATCACAGAGAAGGGGTTGAGTGTCCTTTCAAAGATTGATGTACACTCAGATTTATTAGAAATACCTTCAACGAACCTATCAGAAGAAGAAGCAAAGCAAATGAATGATCTTTTTGATAAAATGAGAAGTTAAATTACTATTTCCCATTCTCTACATCGGCTTTTGGTATCATAAAAACATCAAAAACATATATGTCTTCCGTCTGCTTCAAGAAAAAAGCTTCTGTGTAGTTTTTATAGCCATCTAATTGATGAATTTTAACAGCATACGCCCTATCAACGGGTAAACTTACAGAATACCAACCTTCTTTGTTAC
>CAYLSF010000249.1:0-8052 GCA_964385675.1 uncultured Saprospiraceae bacterium | reverse complement strand
AACTTATAGAGTGGATGATGCTAGAAATAAATAATAGTATTGGGATTCTTATTAATTTTAATCAAAGAAGTTTGGAAGGCAAATACAAATAAATATAGATTTAGGTTGATAAGGCAAACGATTTTGACCTTACACCCTAAACCTACAACCTTATACCTAAAAAAGATATGAATATAAAAGCATGGATTGAAGCGGCTCGACTTAGGACATTACCGTTAGCTTTGGCGAGTATTGGCATGGGAAGTTTTTTAGCGGCTGCACACGAACGCTTTAGTTGGGCAATTTTTGGATTGACGGCATTGACGACTATTTTTCTACAAGTCTTATCCAACTTAGCGAATGATTATGGCGATACGATAAATGGAGCAGATAGTGCCGAACGAGAAGGCCCTCAACGAGCGGTGCAAGCGGGAATTATTTCTGCTAAAGCGATGTTTCGAGGGGTAGTTTTATTTGCGGTGTTGTCTCTAGTTTCGGGTTTGTCCTTATTGTATATTTCTGTGACTTCTATGCAGGTCTTTTGGTTGTTTTTAGGGTTGGGGATTTTGGCAATCATTGCAGCTTACACATACACGGCAGGTAGTAATCCTTATGGCTATGCAGGTTTAGGGGATATTTCGGTGTTGTTATTTTTTGGTTGGTTGGCAGTGATTGGCACGTATTTTTTGCATACACAATTTTTTCAGTGGGATATTGTTTTACCAGCTACTACGTTGGGGCTGTTTTCGGTGGGCGTACTGAATATTAATAATATACGAGATATTGAATCGGATAAAAAAGCGGGGTAATATTCTATTCCTGTGCGAATTGGACGGGCAAATGCGGTAACTTATCATATTGTATTATTGGTCATTGGTCTGTTGTGTTCGATTATATATGTGGGGTTAAATTACCAAAGTTGGACACAATTGTTGTTTTTGGTGGTCGTACCGCTTTTGGTGATTAATATTCGAGCGGTGAAGACTAAAACAGTTTCTATGGAACTCGATCCTTATTTAAAACAAATGGCGTTGACGACTTTGTTGTTTGTAATTACGTTTGGGGTAGGGCAGTTGTTAGCTGGATAGTTATCGAATTGGAGTGATATACGAATTTTTTATTGATGAGACTTACATGAAAAAAGTAGATAGTATAAATATTGATTTGGTCGTTACTGCTGTGCATGTAGATGGAGAAGTTTGGATGCAAGGGGATTTGGAAATTCTAATTAATGGTAGAAGACCTTATCAAGAAGAAGATATTATTGATGTCAATGCTTTGTTAGATAGCCTTGAACAAGATGGTGAGTTCTTCATTTTTTCGTGTTGTTGTGGTATTCTATCCTGTAGCGGTTGGGAAGAGGGAATTAAGGTGGAACACAAGGATTATCTTGTGATTTGGAAAGATGATAATTTCAATCGTATTTGGACTTTAGATAAAACTAAAATCCAAAAAGACTTTAATGAGGTAAGGAAAGAAGTTGCTGCTTATAAAAGGTATTTTAAAGCCAAAGAGATTGACTATGTTGGTGTTGGCTATCATTGGTAATTGCGTTTCAATAATTTAATCTTCACTTTATGAAAATACAAAGTTACTATCCTCAAAATACGATTACCAAAAAATTGAATCAGTTATTTGATTTACCATATAATGGTCAAGATTGGGAAGTTGTAAATGCAGATGATGAAAGAGTTGAAGAATTTATAGCATATTATTTGGAAGCGGAAGATACAGAGGAGAAGGTAGCAATGTTTGCCCTATTGTATGCTTCCATAGATATGTTAAAAACTAAAGCAGAACAAGAAACTGCCTTAAAACGGATTGAATCTAAAGTTTTAAAAAACCTGAATTATCATTTAAATACAATTATTTACTGGGCATTGATTGGTTATGGAAATAATGAAGAGCATATTTTTATGATGACACACCATGCACGGGATTTTTTAAAAAAACATACTGACTTAGATAAATTTGAAATTATAACGCCAACAATTGAAGGGATTAAAATTAATGACATCAGTTTATTGAGCATATTGGAAGAGAAGGAATTGAATATTTCTTTTTCTGAATTGATGCTATTTTTTAATAAGGAGTCTGGTCCTGATAATAGATATTTCGAATCATCGGATAACTCAAATATTAGTGTTGAAAAAGAAGGAGATTTTACGCATTTTGAAATTTGGAGTTCTACAAATGGATGTCATTATTTTAGAGTAGAAACGGAGATATTTGAAAGGGAGATAAAGAAATATCTAAATGGAATTTGAACCTTGTCTGCCGACAGGCAGGCACAAAAGGTGCTATGCTAAAAACCAAGTTTTTAACACAGCACCTTTTATGGTTTCAATAAGAATACTTTATAGTTTGATAAATGGTAAACTAATCACTTGACTTTCAACCTGAAGCGTCAAATAATAAGTCGCAGCTACTAAGTCTTGTACATCAACTGTCAAATTTGAAGTATGATGTAAAATCGGCTGTTCTTTTATAGTCCTGCCAAATACATCCGTAATTTGAAGTAATCCATTATTTCTTAGGGGTTGCTTAAATTGAACCGTAAGAAAATTTGAACTAGGATTTGGAAATACTTCAATGCCCGTTTGTTCTAATAGCTGTTGTGTGGAAACAGGAAGTACAAATACAGTCATCGTATCACTATCAGGGCAACCAAAACTGGAATATCCCCAAACCACATATTCTGTATTTATAGTCGGCGTAGCCATCGGACTTTGACAACTATCACAACTCAATGACATACTAGGAGACCAAATATAAGAGCCATTTGAACCTGCTCCCGTTGCATTCAGATTAGCTGTACCTCCAAACAAAATTGTGGTATCTGCTCCCGCTTGAATATTAGGTGTAGGATGAATAATTAATTCTATCGTATCGGTTGATACAGCACCGCATAAATTGGTAGCAATACCATGATAAAAACCATTTTGACTTGGATTTAAATTATTTAAAGTCAAAAAGTTAAGCGTAGCCGTAGAAATGATGGTGTCATTTTTATACCATTGAAAACTAATCGGCGGTGTACCTTGAATATTCGCCGTTAAGATAAATTGGCCTACAGACTCGCAAAATTCTATACTACTCGGCAATGGATCAATTTGAGCCAGTTGATTGATGGTTAAAGTTGCAGCACTTGAGGTATCGGATTCACATAGATTAGAAACGATACATTGATACATGCCTGCATCTGAACTATTAACCCCATTAATAGTTAAGGTAGAATTGATAGCATTTGAAATTGGCATTCCACCATGTAGCCATTGATAACTTAAACTATCTCCTGTCGCTGCGACCGATAACGTCACAGAATCTCCAACACAAGCCGTAGTAGATTGTGGCGGTGCTATGATTTGTACACTATCTATGACAGCCATGTTGAAAATATTGGACGTATCAATATAACACGAATTAGAATTGACATAAAAATATTGTCCAGCATCATTTAAGGTGATAGGCGATAACGTAAAAGTGCTATCAAAAGCAGAGGTAAATACAGGTGTTGAGTTACCCACTTTAAACCATTGATGTAAATCCTGCGGAATGGGGGATTGGAAATTATAAGTGCTAATAGAACCCGTTGGTGTTATGGTAATTGAATTATTGACACAAGTAGAAGTATCGCTGATATTTCCTACATCAATCCATTTTGCCAATTCAAGCGTAAAAGTTTGATCTGCTCCAGCACAGGGCCCTGTCAGACTACAAGTATAATCCCCTTCATCAGCATAATCAATATTATTTAATTGGTAAGTCGCAGAAGTCGCTCCAGAAATAGGCACACCATTGAAGTACCATTGATAAGTATAATTGACAATATTGTTATTTGAAATAGCTTGTAAAATCATGGTATCACCAACACAACTATTTGTACCTAAATTTGCATCAATATAAAATCCAGTCGTAATAAAACTTAAATTGATAGTATTGGAGGTATCAGCATTACAACCATTACTACCTATGAGGTAATAACTACCTGCTAAAGTAGCGGAGTAAGAAGCATTATTTCCTCCAAAATTGATAGGTTGATTATTGAAATACCATTGAAACGTCATCGGTGTATTTCCCGAAATACTAGGTGCTAAAGTATGACCATTAGGTGAAGAACAGACAGAAAGATTTAAAGGTAAACTACCAATTTGTAAAGAATCATTGCTACTACAATTATTGAACGGTAAACAAGTAATGTGAACGGTATCACAAACGGTACTGATACAATTTCCAGCCGTATTAATGGTTAAACAAACTTCATAACTATCATTGGCTGCGTATGTATAAGTTGGATTAGCAGCCGTTGAGTTAGAACCATCTCCAAATGTCCAAAAGTAATTATTGATTAAATTAGGTTGGGCAAAAGTAGTCGCACTTGAAAAATTATAAACGCCGCAAGTGTTACTGTTGTAACTAAATCTAGCAGAACAAGCTGTTGGACCTGTAATATTAATACAATTGACATTAATCGTATCGGAAATGGTCATCAAGCTATTATTCGTTGTTACGAGTTGAAGCGTAACCACATAAATTCCATTATTTGCATAAGTATGTGCAGGAAATGGTGTGGTGGACATATTGCCATCGCCAAAATTCCATTGCCTAAATAGCACACTATCTTGAGGAATAGAAGTAGTATCTGAAAAAACATAGCCTCCACAGCTAAGTTGACTTTTTGAGAATCCAACAGCTAGATTGGAGTTAGTAGTACAAGTAATTGGTATAGACTTACAACTTTGTGTTAAGCGTTGCGGATAATTGAGATTTTCATAAATATCTAAACACGCCCAATAATTACCATTAGCAGTATAGGTATGCGTTGTTTGCGATAAATTAGAGGTCGCACCATCTCCAAATGTCCAAATAAAATTAGGATTGGTTAATCCTGTCGTATTTATTGTACTAGTGAAACTAACAGTAGGACAATTGGTTAAATCTTCTTGAAAAGAAGCGGTATAGGATGGTAAATTGTTACAGTTAATTTCTACGGTATCGCATTGTGTGAGTTGAAAGAAAGAAGTGCCTGAGTTATATTTATTCGTCATACACACAATGTATGTACCTGATGTGGTATAAATATGTTGTAGATTAACTGTAGAGGCAAAATCAATCGGATCATTTGTGACTAAACTTGTTCCATCACCAAAATCCCATATTCGTTCATATCTAAACCCTCCTAGACCAGTAGAGTCTGATAATTCAATGACGCCACAATTTAGATGTTGAGTACCAAAATCAGCTGTAAACAATCCATTTCCTGATGTAGTATAACAGTTGACATACAACGTGTGGCTACTCGTATCTTTACAGCCTGAAGACGTTGTAATAATTAATTCTATTGGATAAACCCCGTTGTAATTGTAAGTGTGGGAAAAAGACGAATCTGAAAGTACCGTACCATCTCCTAGTTTCCAAAGCCGTCCTATAATATTATTCCCCGAAGGACTCGCAACAGATAAATCTGAAAAGGTAAAAGTGGGGCAATTACTAGAATCAATAGCAAAGGCTGCTGTACAAGTCGGTGGAACAATGCAGTTAATTTGTTCTGTACTTGTAATCGTATCGGCACATCCACTTGTAGAACCAATTATGAGGGTCACATTATAGGCTCCATTAGCTTGATAGGTGTGTGAAGGGTTTTCTAAACTGGAAGAATCACCATCGCCAAAATACCATTTCCAACTATTGATAGTGCCAAAAGAAACAGAAGAATTACTAAAAAAATCAATAGCTGGACAATTATTCGTATTGGTTAAATACCCTGCTGTACAAAAAGGAATACAGTTAAGGCTAATGGTCTGACATTGAGTATTTTTACAACTATCTGCCCCCGTAATTTCTAAACAAATAGTATAATTTCCATTTGCAGTATAAGTGTGTTGTGGTGTCGTGTTGGAAGTTGTGTAAAGTGTATTCCCATCTCCAAAATTCCATTTTCGATAGGCTATGGTGCTATTTCCAGAAATGGAGTTATCTGTAAAATTGGCCGTACAAGAGTTGATAGTATAATTAAAATCGGCTAGACAAGGTTGCACACAGGTAATCGTAATATCATGCATGACCGAATCCACACAATTATCCATTGTAAATATTCGTAATTTAGCCGTATAAGTTCCCACAAAATTATAGGTATGTACAGGGTTTTGTTGAGTAGATGTAAAACCATCCCCAAAATCCCAATCCCATCCTAGAATATTTTGTTGAGTAATAGAAGTATCGGTAAACGTAAAAACATTACAAGCTGCACGAGTCGTATCAAATCCTGCATGACAGGAATGACAAGTAATAGGAATTGCGTCCAAAAATGTAGAGGTACAGCCAGAATTTGTGGTAATGGTCAAAGAAATATGATACAGTCCATTTTGAGCGTAATAATGAACAGGATTAGGTTGTGTAGAGGTTGTTCCATCCCCAAAATCCCAATTCCAGGAGGCAATGGTATCTAAATTAACCGTAGAGAGATCCGTGAAGGTATAGTTTCCACAACTGCCTCCATAGTTGATCTGAAATGCACTATTACAACTTGGAATGCAGCTTGTTGTAACAGTTTTACACTCAATATCTGAGCAACCATCATCTGTTTGAATCGTCAAGCAAACTTGATAACTACCATTTCCAAAGGTAAAACTTGGATTTTCTTGATTAGAACTACCTTGTAATTCAAAACTCCAAGCCCAAGAAGTATCGATTCCAGAACCGGTAGAGGTATTGGTAAATTGAATGGTCGGACAAGCGGAAGAATCGATTTGAAAGTCAGCATCGGCTGTACAAGTCGGGGCACAATTAACAACAATCGAATCGCACCAAGTATTCGTGCAATAATCAGTAGTTTGCATCGTCAAACAAACATAATACGTACCATTTCCAGGGAAAGTATGCGTTACATTTTGCCCTGAGGCTGGGTTAGTGCCATCCCCAAAATTCCAGTTCCAGATGTTTGGAGGACCATCTTGCCAATATACACTTTCGGAGAAATTAACGGTATTACAACTAGTGGCTTGATGGTTAAAATAAGCCACACAAGGTAGATACATAATCTGTCCGCATTGTGGGTTGATGGTATCTTGGTAAAAGCTAGTACAATTATCAGAAGTCGTAACTGTTGCCGTTACAATTTTTAATCCTGTTTCCCAATAGGTATGTGTAGGATTTTGTTGGGTGGAAAAAGAACCATCCCCAAAACTCCAGTCCCATTGAGTGACGGTCACTCCCGTCGCAAGATTGATCGTTGGGGTGAAAGAATAGGTTGGACAGGTACCTGTGTAAGAGAATGTGAAATTGCAAGATGCGTTTGTTTCTGCTGTTGAAAGCGTATAGGATATTAGGAAAAATGCTATACTTAATATGAGTCTTGTTGTCATAGTCTTGAGTATATTTTGATTGAAAAAACTATGGTATAAATATATTGAAAATTGATTTTGTATGCTTGCTCTTTTTAGACATTGTTTTGCTCATTTTAGAAATATGCTTTTAGGAAGGGTTTTAAATAAAATAGCAACATTTATTTATAGCAGACAGGATAAAATTTACTTTGATTAGTTAGGTTTTTAAGTATCTATTTATCAGCACTTTAAAGCATTTTTAAAAAAAACTTATTCTCGAAAATTAAAAAATTTGTCCTTTCAAATTGAATTAATAAATAAGAACTTAAAGTTGTTAAAAGCATCAATTAACATCAAAAATATACACCATGACTGCAAAAAAAGAATTAACCAATAACATGCTATCTGCTGCTAGGAATGCACTATTTACACACTGGGAAAAAGTAGAACCTAAAGCAGGGCAAGAATTAATCTCCTTTGCTGATGCTGTTCAGTACATTAGTCAAATGAGTTTAGCAAATGAAATTTCTGCTGAAGAAGCTCAATATTATTTAGCTGTCCAGAAAAGCAATATGAGACTAAAATTATTGACGGTAGAAGGGTTAAGTATTGCTACTATTGAGGGGGCTATTATGGCTGCTTTGAATACTTTTAATAGAACAGTAAATTAAACTTTTATTTATTTCAAACACATAGTACACTGTTTCAAAAGTTATTTAATATATTAACTTTGTATCCAAAAGAGGAT
>CAYLSF010000248.1:0-8063 GCA_964385675.1 uncultured Saprospiraceae bacterium | reverse complement strand
GTGTTCAACTTTAATATTTACTGGGATATGTTCATTAAGAATTTGTTCAATTTTCTTAAAATTATCTGCCCATCGTTCTTGATATTGCTGTATTAACATTTTTATGTATTGATATTCTAAATTTTGCTTTTGATACTGGACTTTTGAGCTAATCATTAAGTCATTTCAATATCTAGATTGTATTTATCTAATAAATGTAATACTTCGGGAATCGAGAGTTTTGCTCCATTCATAAGATTATTTTCAGGGTTAATCCTGTAGTTTTTCGATTTTCTTAAATCTGCTTTTTCTAAATTTGTGCTATCAAAAATTGCTTCCAATAAATCACAATTAAAAAGGATAGTTGTTTTTAAATTGGCTTCTGAAAAATCTACTCCTCTCAATTGACAATGATTGAATGTAGTATTATTTAATTTAGTCTGATAAAAAACAGAGTGGTTTAAAACGCAAGTATCAAAATCAATCGAAAAATTGAAGTCATTACAGGTATCAAAGTACAATCCAAGCATTTTACATTTGACCATGCGTACTTCTTGAAATGAAGTGCTATATAGTTTTACATTACTCAAATTGCAGTCGATAAATTCAGACTCCATAAAACGAATTTTGGATAAATCGGAATTTGAAAAATTACAATTTTGGAAAGTACAATATTCATATTCTGCTTTCAGTATCTCTTTTTTTGTAAAATCCTCATTTTTAAATAATTTGTCGTTAATGTATTTCATTTGGTTGGTTTTTTGATTTGTATTCAACGTTATTAGTAATCCCGATAGCTATTGAGAGGAAGCTACTACTAATGATTGTTAAATTCTCTGAAATATTGAAAATTTCGTACAAATGAGTACTTAATAAAAGATTTTCTTACAAAAAGAAAAAAGCCACAAATTTCCACAGATTACTCAGACCTGCCTTTGTCGGCAGACAGGTTTACATAGATTTTTTGTGAAAAATCCGTGTAATTTGTGAATTCCTCCCGACAACTGTACGGGAAGCTATCGGGAGTGGCGAAATTCAGTGATAACTATATAAAATATTTTTTGTAGGAAACCTCTTGTACTGAATACAGAATCAGTACACTAATTACTACTTTCCTTTTCCTTGCAAAAGAACCACTAATGTATAGAACAAAATTTTGACATCTAAAGCCAATGACATATTTTCAATATACAAAATATCATATTTCAAACGCTGAACCATCTCATCTACATTGGAGGCATATCCATATTTTACTTGCCCCCATGACGTAATACCAGGACGAACTTTTAACAAATGTTTATAGTGAGGAGCTTTTAATACGATTTGGTCAATATAGAATTGACGTTCTGGACGGGGACCTACTAATGACATATCTCCCTTGAGAACATTCCAAAATTGAGGTAATTCATCTAGTCGCCATTTTCGCATAATCAATCCAAAAGGAGTACATCGGTTATCATTTTCTGTTGCCAGTTGAGGTCCCGCATCTTCTGCATTGACATACATGGAGCGAAATTTATAAATAATAAAAGGCTTCCCGTGTAAACCGATACGTTCTTGCTCAAAGAAAATAGGTCCCTTTGAGTCCATTCTAACCCTTAACATTACATATACGTAAATTGGAGCAAGTAAGATTAACATGGTAGCGGAAGTAATTATATCAATAATCCTTTTTACTAATTTTTGCCAAACGGGAATTAAATCAGGGTATATTTCGATTAAAATAGCTCCGTATAGGTGGTTCATTTTAACGGTTCCCAACATAATATCATACATATTGGGAATAATTTTAATGATTAAATCAAAATCAAAGACAATATTTAAGACTTCTTTTAATCTATTATGCTCAGATTCCTCTACGGCTATTATGACTTCCTCAATTTTTTGTTGTTCTATGACTTTTGATAAATTTTCAATTTTACCTAATTTGGGTAAATATTGTTCTAGCTCATTAGTGCTTTTTCCATTGGTATCTATAAACCCTAAAAACTTGTATCCCAGAGATTTGGGTTGGTTAACGATTTCTTGATAAAGCTCAACTGCATTAGCATTTCCGCCAATAATTAAGGTATTATAGCCAATTAAACCCGCTTTGAGTCTTTGACTAGCTTTCGTTAAAATATACATTCTGGCAATAGAGGTATAGAGAAAGTGAAAGGTAAATAAGGCAAAAAAGGAAGTAATTAAATCTGTATTTTGAGAGACAACATCATCTATAATTAAGGCAAAAAATAGGAATAAGACACCAAAAAAACTTAATAAAGAGGTATTGAAAAACATAGCTAGTCGAGACATTCTATAAATATCTTTATAGGTCTCAAAAATAGCGTAAAGTAAAATCCAACCAATAGGTACAATGATAATACCATAGAAAAAATTGGGATCGGTAAATACGATTTCCCATAGTCCTATATCATGGGTTGAATTACCTTCTATAATGACTTTTCTAAACACAAAAAAGCAGGCCCAAGCCAACATAGCTGTGAGGAAGTCGGCTACCAGAAGCCTTAATATGCCATTTCGTATTTGTTTACTCAATTTTTTGGACGGTGAACGGTAAACGGTAAATGGTAAACTGTTCACCGTTTACCGTTTACCGTTCACCGTTTCTATAAATGAAGTAATTTTACATTATCTATAAAGATGTCTGCAGCACTTTCGCCACTCGGTAAAAGAGCACGTAGAGTAATTTGATAAAAATCGGCATCAAGTTGAATAGCAGAGTCGGTTAAGTCAATATATATTTTATTCCACTCCTCTCTTGGATTTACCCCTACCACATATATTGTGTTTTCTCGTTGACCATTTATAATACCCGCAATACCTATTTCAAATGCCACATCATTTTTATAATTCAACTCTAAATAAATAGGATTGGAAATCTCATCAATAGGTAATTCATAGAAATTAGAAGTCCCTGCTTCAAAAAAAGAGGCATTACCATCTAATTGAATCCGACCTGAGCGATTTCCTTCAAAGGCCTCAGCTTGCCACAATTCTATTCTAGTCTCAGAAGAACCATCAATATCATCTCCAAAAATATTACTAGATTCAAAAGTTTCTATAAATTTAAATTCCGTTCTATTATCATAATTTACGGTAGGCGTTATGGTATCTACTCTTCCAGCAGCTAGTTCTTTAGTCACTCTAAATCGTGCATAATAGGGATAAACTTCCCGAAAAGAAGAAATACCATTATCAGCTACACCTGCAAAAATTTCTACTTCCGTAGTGCCATCTACTAAAACAGGAGCCGTAAAAGGTAACTCAAAAACACCAATTAACTGACTTTCTGCAAAGAGCCAAGCATCTAATATCTTATGTGAATTAGAACCTTGTTCTGGTGTAGTAGATAAATTTATTTCATCAACATGAATATAGGCAGGAGTAGGTTCTACTTCTGTTAATTCATTACAACTCATAATAAATCCTAATCCAAGCAAGGATAAGGCTAGACTATATAGTTTAAATTGCTTCATTTTTTTTACTGTAGTTTAAGATTTCGCCTTTCAATATCTTCCATGATTTGATAGGCTAATTCAAGTGCTTTATACCCGTCTTCAATAGTAACTTTGGGTGTTTTATTTTGCAATATACAATCAGCAAAAGTTTCTAATTCCAATTTAATAGCATTGACCGGTTGAATCTGTGGCATATTAATTTGAATTGCTTTTTTGCCCGATGCGGTTTGTATCGTCATTGCTGGAGGCTGTGCTTCATCAACATCGGAAATTTTAACGATTTCCGTTTTCTTTTCTAAAAAATCTAAGCTGATATAAGCATCTCTTTGAAACAAACGAATTTTACGCATCTGTTTCATAGATAAACGGCTAGCCGTAATATTCGCCACACAACCATTGTCAAATTCTATTCGAGCGTTACAAATATCAGATGTTGGACTTACAATGGCCACACCGCTTGCACTTACTTTTTCAATATTAGCGTCCACCATATCTAATACAATATCCAAATCATGTATCATTAAATCTAACACTACAGAAACATCTGTTCCTCTAGGGTTAAAAGTTGCCAAACGATGAGCTTCTATAAATAGGGGTTGGATAGTAGTAGATTCGAGTGCCAATAGGGCAGGGTTGAAGCGTTCTACATGTCCAACTTGAATTTTAATGTCATGATTATTCGCCAATTCTTTTAAAGCATACGCCTCTTCTAACGTATGCGTTAATGGCTTTTCTATAAATACATGTTTTCCTTTCCCTATAACAAACTTAGCTAATTGAAAGTGTGTGGTAGTAGGTGTGACAATATCAATGACGTCAACAGCTTTTACTAGTGCATCTAAATCATCAAATCGTTTTATCTGATATTGCTCGATAGCTCTTTGTGCATTTTGCTCATTAGGATCATAAAACCCTACTAATTCATATGTATCCTTTAATAATTGAATACATTTTAAATGAATCTTACCCAAATGCCCTACTCCTAAAACGCCTATTTTAAGCATATAGCTGCCTTTTTGAAGGATTAACAATTAATATCAACTGCCAAAAATCAATGTAATTATTAGAAAGGGTGCAAAAATAGGTATTGAGGTTTTAAAAAGAGAATGAGGGAAAATACATTTTATTTATTTCGGATTTATGTTACATGGTGGACGGTATACGGCAAACAGTGGACAGTTTTTGTAATGGAGCGAGATTGGTGGCTCTACAAGTGTTAGACGCTCATATATATTTGATTTCGTTTGAGTAGTCTAATTCGTATATTCGTGGCAGATTTATTAAAGTCCCGATTTTTTAAAATATCGGTCAACGATTCCTTGATGAATCAAAATTTCGGTAATGCTTAAATTAATCCCCCAACTTAGCCAAGCTACGGATTGATAAACTGTATCATAATCTAGTTCTAAAGGAAGTAAACTGGAAAAGAGGATTAAAAGTCTTAGTGTGACTGCAGAAAGGGTAAGGGCATAACTTCTAAACATAAAAACACCGTGCTGACGAACATCTCCCTTTCGGATGGTTTGATAAGCCATAAAGGTAAAATACCACCATCCGATTGCCAATAAACTAAATCCTATTTGACCAAATAAGCCTCCATTAGCATAAAATGCCATAATTAAACCAGAGGGACCACTAACGCATAAAATGATAAATACATATAATTTTCCAATATTGCGATGAAGTTTTGGGTGTTGTTTTAATACAACATTGGAAAATTGAGTGAGTCCTGCTAGTAGGACAAAAATACTGGTGCTAATATGTAGATAAAATGACCATCGCCACCAATCAAGATACAGAACATGTTGTTTAGTAAATAAAAAGTCAATATCAGTAGGAAAAGGAGGGATTAAATAAGGATAGGTAATATTGAACATCAAATAAGAGAAAAAGAGAATTAGCCCAAGTAAAATAAACTTGATTAAAATCTGAAATGGTGTATTTTGAGTTAATATTTTCATTTTTTATGGAAGTATTTGATTCCAATGTTAAGTCTTTTTATGGTATCTTACAAATCTATAGATGAGATTTACTGTTGTAACGAATGTATTTTTAACAAAACCTTAAAGCAACGGCATTTCAAAAAGTGTCGTTTGAAAGAGTGAATAATCAATCATCTATTGACCAAAACTTAAAAAATGAAAGTTTTCTATTTACCAATTTTACTGATAATCTTATTGTTATCACTATCCGATTCAACTATTTATGCTCAAACAGGACGAACCCTCAATTTGTATAAACCTGGAAAAGTAAAAGTTATTAAATTTAAAATTGGAGATGTCTTAAATTTTAAATTAAAAGGGGAAAAGTGGTATCATAAATTGCCAATAAGAGGGCTAAAAGGGGATAAAATAGTTTTTGATGCTTCTGAAATTGATATAAAAGATATTGCTGCCATCAGGGTTGGGCGAGATAATGCTTTTTTTAGAAACTTGGAGACGAGTTTATATATCTTCGGAGCAAGTTGGTTATTTTATTCTGGCGTAGATTACGCCATGACACAAGATACAGATTTGGGGGCAACCTTAATTGTTCCTTTGGTAGCGGGTTCATTAGGACTGTTACTTCGTTTATTTATGCGACCTAAAACACATAAAATCGGAAAACGAAAATGGTTGAAAATTATGGAACCTGACTTGGATTTTCAGGGGGCTTAGTATTTTCTACTACTCCCGATAGCTATCGGGATTTTCACAGATTACTCAAATAATTTTCTAAGTAATCTGTGAAAATCTGTGGCTATAATCATTTCATAATCATAATCTTCCCACTATTAATCAATCCCCCTTGATGTAGAATACTATAAAAATAAGTACCCGAAGGCAAGTTCTTTCGCTCAAAGATAAATTCTGATGATACACTTCTTTCTTCTACGACTCGCCCTAAAGCATCTGTAATGATAAAAGTTAAATCAGAATATTCTCCTTCTACTTCAAATCTCGCAGATTCTACAAAGGGGTTAGGAAAGACTTTTACATTAGTTTTTAACTTTTGGATAGGAGTAGTATTAACCACAATGAAATTTTTTCCAATCGTATGTAAAGTTGTATTGGTCGTAATCGCTTCATTAAAATCAAAGAAGATGTCGGCTGAATTTTC
This sequence comes from uncultured Saprospiraceae bacterium, assembly GCA_964385675.1. GTDB lineage: Bacteria > Bacteroidota > Bacteroidia > Chitinophagales > Saprospiraceae > CAYLSF01. The sequence goes on along the minus strand of CAYLSF010000248.1, from coordinate 1,524 downwards.
TATAATTGACCAAAGTGGATTACCTTCTTTTTGATTAACTGAGAATCGTATAAAACCATGAGAAGCAGGCTCATTGATATTAGAGTCAGGTAATTGAATATTATCAAAAGTGAATTGCAGAATATTACCTTGATGAATATTGAATCGATGAGGATGACTACTAGACGTAATTTGTATAGTAGAGATATCTAATAGGGCAGTATCTAATATATCTTTAATAACTACATTAAAGGCGGTGTCTGTTCCTGTGTTTTGAAATCGAATACGATATTCTAAGGATTGATTAGGCGTAATAAAATGTTGATTACTGTATCCGATAGGGTATCCTGTTTTATCATTTGGATCGTATGAGCCAATATTTTCTTGGCAGTCAATATCAATATAATCCATAGCATCGTTTGGAGCAAACAAGGTTAAAAAACCTTTATCAAAATTACCTGTATTTGTACATCCTTCAATGGCTATAGTTGGTTGAGCTAAAGGTGAGTTAGGATGTGTAGTATCTTGAGTTGTATTGAGTCGATAGGTGACACCAGTAGCTGGAAAGATTAGCCGTTTTTGTGAATTACTAGATAATTGATATTGACCACTTGAAATGATTAAGTCATTTGAAATTAATTCATAATCATGTTGTGTTGTCATATCGCCTGTACCAACATTTTTAATCAAAAACTCTACGCTATCTTGTAAGCAGTTAGCTTCTAAATCAATATCAACCCTACTCCAAGAACTAATATTATTGCAAGTTGTATCAGGATAAATATGTGCTTCTGAACAATGAGCTTGTCCTAAATCAGCATTACAATCTACCGTAACATTTATCTTAAAAACGCCAATTTGATTTACCGCAACTGTCCCTATTGGAAAAGTATAAGTGTTACCCATAACACTTGACCAAGAAAGTGTACTGGAATTGACAATTAGGAAAGGATCAAATTCAATCTCAATATAAGCGTTTTGTGCAGCTTGAGTCCCATTATTTGTATAAGTGACCACATATTCATTATCAAAACATCTACGTAAAAAAGGAGCTGTTAGACTTACGCTTAATTCTGGACATAAAACTAAAGGTTGTAATCCAAAATCTATATTCGTAGTATCATGATCTAGAGGAAAGTTAATGATTTGAGTGGTCTGACAAGATTGCCAATTTGGATTGGTATTGCTTAATTCAACTTGATGTGTTCCAGCACCTACTAAGATACTATATGTTCCATCTGTTTTTGTGTAGGCATATTTTACACCAATGGCATCTGTTATTTTTACTTTTTGAGCTTGAAGACTATCTTCAAAAGGATTTGGAATGCAATCAAAATTTACATCATTATAGACGGAACCTCGTATAAGGTTAGTATGAATTTGTCCTAGGCTATCAATTTTTAATAGTAAAATTTCATTATTTTTAGTACCTCCAATGATTTGACCACCATCAGAAGTAGATTGCATAGAGCTAAGTGTAACATTATTTGTTGGATCTATATATTGATGCCGTAAAACATTACCGGTAGTATCAATTTTTATGAT
>CAYLSF010000247.1:0-8140 GCA_964385675.1 uncultured Saprospiraceae bacterium | reverse complement strand
TTTAGAATGAAATCATATTTATTTTTTCTTAAACCGAGAATTGCTGGATGTTGGCAGTAGTTAAAGAAAAAAGATGAAGGCATTCCACTCAATAAGTAATTTTTTAAATACAATAGGCATTAAGGCTTTTCAGCAATATGAAAACTTTTTCATCTTTAAGATTGAAGATTATTTTGGAGAAGAAAAATTCAAAATTGAACCATATAAGCATGACTTCTTTGAATTAACATTTGGAAGTGGACATGATGTAGATATTAAAATTGGTAATTCTTCATTTAAAGGAATTGAAAATTGTCTATCATTTACTACACCATATCAAATTTCTTCATGGAACATAAACTCATTTCAAAAAAACTCATTAGGTTATATGATATTGTTTAAGCCCGAAATTTTCGATGCCTCCCAACGAAAATTTGATCTGTATAGACAATTTTCATTTTTCAATATCTATAGCTCACCATTATTGATGCTTTCCTTAGAACAAAGAGAAACTATTGTTGGTCTTATGCAGACGATGTGTGAAGAGTTTAATAAAGATAATAAAGGGCGAAAAGAAATAATTATAGGTTCTTATTTGACTATTTTATTGGAGAAAATCAATAATATGTATGGTTCAGAATCCACAAATAAAATATTTACTAATCGAGCGGAGGAAATCACCTTTTCCTTTGAAAAAAGTTTAAGGAAAAATGTCGATTATAAAAATCGGTTAGCGGATTATGCTTCCGAATTGAATATTAGCAAGACTTATTTATCAGAAGTCGTAAAAAAAACTACAGGTAAGTCAGCAAAAAGTTTGATTCAAGAAGTGATTATTTATAAAGCAAAAAGTTTACTTAAACAATCAGATGGCACTATTGAAACTATTGCCTACGAATTAGGCTTTAAAGATGCCTCCAACTTCGTAAAGTACTTTAAAAGTCATCTTGGCGTTACACCAAACTCTTTCCGTAACAAACATTGATTTTTACCATAAACACCACTTTTTTTATAATAATACTAGCAGAATAAAGTCTGAAATTTGTCCTGTATTTAATTAATCATTAAAATCAGAGCAAAGTGAAATGGACTATAATTATCGTTTTTATACTACTGTTAGTAGTCACTTCTTTCCAAATAAAAGCACAAACTGTTTTAGAATCTACCGTTACAAATGAAGCATTTATAATGGAAACATGGTGGACAAAATCCATTGATAAAGAATACAAGTTTGTCCTTTTCAATCTAAATACAGCCGAATATAATTTTGATTTAAAAGAGATAATTTTCATGTCTTATTCAATATTGAATATGGATTTATTCAAAGGTTTTGGTCTAGTTGTAGGGACAAGAATTCTTAAAGACAGGGTTGTCGGTTTAGGTGGACTTCAATATACTTACTTTAGAGAAGAAATATTCATTACTACAAATTTCACATCAGAGTTTAGAGAAAATCCAGATTTTGAGTTCTTTTCGCTTATCCAATATAAACCTCAAATTACAGAAAAAATCAAAGGATTTATTCAAGGACAATTTTCATTTAATTTCAATTCTGATACTCATATTTTTAGCTTTCAACAACTTCGATTAGGGGCAGATTTAGGACTAATCCAAACAGGATTGGCAATCAATCAATTTCAATTTGAACAGGATTGGCTCTATAATATTCAACCAGGTTTTTTCCTACGACTTGAATTCAAATAGTTGCTTCAAAAGCAATCCTATATTTTCTAAAGTTATAAAATTAAACAGATGAAAAAGTTAATTTTCAACACAGATGCTAATTGGGCATCAACCATACTTAGAGTTACCTTTGGTATTATCATGTTGGTACATGCTTCTGGTAAATTAGGTAGTGAAGGCTATCAATCATTTATGTACTTTTTTACAGAGTATTTACAGATGTCTGTTTTTCTTGGTTGGATAACTATTGCAGTCGAAGTATTTGGAAGCATCTTTTTGATTACTGGTTTGGCTACTCGACTAAGCGCAATATCACTTTTTGGACTTTTTGTAGGTATGATTGTTTTTGTTCATTGGGACTACGGTTTTCTTATGAATTGGTCAGGACAATTAGAAGCAGGACAAGAAGGATTTGAATACCACATTTTAGTACTTGCAATTTGTGGTGCATTGACAGTACTTGGTGGAGGGCGTTATTCATTAGACCAATTAATTCAAACTAAAATATAAAGTATGAAATGGATTTATTTAATAGTTGCGATTGTGGGGAACTAATAGCTACTGCTATACTCAAAGAAAGTGAAGGTTTCTCCTATCTAAAACCCTCAATTGTTCCAATTATCGATTATGGAGTTACATTTTATTTTCTTTCTCTTGTAATAAAACAGATACCGATTGGAATAGCTTATGAAATTTGGGCAGGATTCGGGATAATTTTGGTAACTTTCGTAGGCTATTTTAAATTTAAGCAAGTATTGGATTTACCTTCAATAATAGGTATGTTACTTATCATTATTGGAGTGATAATTATAAATGGATTTTCTAACTCAATGGCAACCTAAAAATGGAAGTCGAAACTTGTTTCAATTTTAAATAGCCCTTATTCAGGGCTATTGCATTTATTCAAATTGTTATTGGATGTTAAAAATGAAAATAAATGAATCAATTAAAAGTATTATCGCCAGTAGAAGTCAGTCAAAAATATTTGACCTCTGAGCAATTAATACAAAGGGTCAATGAAAATTTTAATATCCTAAAATTTGAGGAATTGATAGACCATATCTCTTTTCCAAACGCTCCATTTAAAAATACTTCACATGGATTTATTCTACTGATTGAAGGAGAAATTGAAATGATATTAAATCAAGAAGAGTTTAAGTTTAATGCTAAATCATTTGTCATTACTCCTGCAGGGCAGATGAATAATTTCGTTCAAATTAATCCAAATTCAGTAGGGTACATAGGTACATTTAGTGATGCTATACTCTTTAATAATACAAACAATAATCAAATTAAGATTTTTCAAAATCTACTAAGCCCTAACAAGTTTCCACATTTCATCTTGGATAAATTAATTTTTGATGTTATCAATCAAGTTATGAATAGGATTTGGCAACTTCACTCTTCTCAAAGCAATAATAAGTCTCTAATAATTCAGAATTATTTATCAAGTATACTTCTTGAAATACAAAATCTAAGTCTTGATAAAGAAGTGAACAAAAAAGATAAGTCAAATAAATTGGTCACTAACTTCAAAAAGCTGTTGATAGAAGAAATTCAGGAAACTTTCCAGCCTAAAGATTTTGCAAAAAAACTAAATGTAAGTACAAACCATTTGAACAAAGTATTAAAAAAACTCACTAAGAAAACTACTTCAGAATGGATTAACGAGCAAAGATTATTGGAAGCCAAATATTTTCTAAGATACTCAACTAAACCCATTTCTGAAATATCCTACCTCCTTGGTTTTACCGAACCATCACATTTCACCAAGTTCTTTAAAAAACTAACAAGAATAAGACCTTCTGAATATAGAAATGATTGAATTATTCTATTATTAGATTGCATTTTACTTAAATTTGAAATTAACACGATTGATATTTGCAGTTCCGTTTGATGATTTAAAATTTATTATATGGAACTTCATAATTATATTGAATCAATTATTCATAGTATCATCTTTGTTTTTTTAATCTCAGCTATCAAAGAACCATATAGACGGCAGCTAATGGTGGTTATGTTAGCGTATGCTGGAGGAGTATATCTTAACAACGACTTTCAGCTATACGCTGGTTGGTTTGGTATAATAATGTGTACTTTTTCCTTTCTTGGTTTTAAAAGCTATAAGTTTATTGGAGTAGGTTGGATTATTCACACAATATATGATTGGATTCATTATAAAAATGGATTTCCATTAATCAATGGAGTACCTGGGACTGCTTTTGGATGTGCAGTTTTTGATATAGGAATTGCTATTTATTTTCTGTTTGATGCACCAAATCTTTTCTCAAAAACCAAATCTCTTTTGGTAAAAACTAAATAATCATGGCAACAGTAATTACAATTTTAAAAATTTTACTTGGTATCGTTTTTATCCCAATTGGCATCATGAAATTATCTCAACCAATCGTTAAATTAAATGAAACACTTGGTTGGATAAATGATTTCTCTACTCTATTCGTAAGAGTGTTAGGAAGTATTGAGTTAGTTATTGGATTGATGATGATAGTACCATTGATAGTAAAATCCATACCTAATTCAATGAGTGCTTACGGAGCATTATCTATAGTTATTATCATGCTTGGTGCATGTGTCGTTCATTTTAATAGAAATGAATTTCCGATGATAATTTCAAATCTTGTGATATTGGCTATGGCAGGGTTTATCGCGTTCAAGCATTTTTATAACTAAAAATAAATCTGATTGTGTACAGTAATCTACTATTTTTTCACTCGTGGTTTAGGTGGTTAGTATTAGTCTTTCTCCTTGTGACAATTACATTGGCTGCTATTGGAAAAACTAAAAGAAGTTTTTTTTCCAAAACAGATAATTTTTTCCGTCATTGGACAGCTACTTTATTCCATATCCAACTTATCATTGGAATGCTTTTGTTGGTTAAAAGTCCAATTGTTCAATATTTTTGGAACAACCTCAAATCAGGTTTTGAAAATATTGAACTTTTGTTTTTCGGGCTGTTGCATCCACTTCTAATGTTAGTATCAATAATCATAATAACAATTGGGTCTGCTAAAGCAAAAAGAGAAACTAGCGATACTAAAAAGTTTAAAACCATTTTAATTTGGTATTCCATTGGACTGTTTATTCTGTTTTTAGCTATTCCTTGGTCATTTTCTCCTTTTGTTGGTCGTCCTAATTTTCGGGCATTTTAAGATATAAACATGAAAAGTCTTACTATTTTAAGAGTACTTGCTATTCTCGAAGGTGTTTCTTTAATATTATTAGTATTCGTTGCTGTACCATTAAAAAGATTAGCTGGAATTCCAATTCTTTCTCAAATTATAGGGCCTATTCATGGTGTTCTATTCCTGTTGTTCGTCATTAAAACATTAAGCTTCGCAGTAGAGCGAAATTGGCAGTTTCGAGTAATCACGTGGAAAGTATTAGTAGCTTGCTTAATCCCTTTTGGCACTTTTTATATTGACTATAAAATTTTAAAAAAATTAAATGACTAATCCTAAAATCATAATTTTGGTATTCAGAACTTCTATTAATGATGAAGGAGAAGTCGAAATTGTGAAACAGCGTTTAAGTACATTGAGATATGTTTCAAGAATAACATTTGATTTAGAGGACGTTGACAATATCTTGCGAATCGAAGCCTTGAAAAATATATCGGAAGAAGTAATCCAAAATTTAAGAGATATAGATTTGTATTGCGAAGAATTAGAATAAAAAGAAGTCAGCCCCTAACAATAGAAGGGTTTTCTTATAAAAAATATTTTGAACCACAAAGACACAAAAGGTCACAAAGAAAGTATACAAAGGAATGTTACTTTAACCAAAGTATCACTTTTTTGTAGATAGCCTCTGTGTTCTTTGTTTCTTTGTGATTCAAAAAATGCGTATTTTGATTACTCTGAGTTTTTATAAGAAAACCCTTCTAACAATAGTAGAAATGACATAGCCACTCAAACGGTGGCTATGTCATTTCCACATTTTCCGCTAATATCAATAGCTATCAAGACACTATATCAGCATACTGTTGGAAATTCTGCTGAAAAGCTTGTGTTAATTTCTTGGCTTGTTTTTCATAAGCAGCTTCATCTTTCCAAGCTTTCTTAGGATCTAATAGTGATATAGGCACAGTACCACAAGAGGTGGGGATTCTTAACCCAAAAGTAGGTTGTTGGGTAAAGGTTACCTTATCTAAATCACCATTTAAGATAGCACTAATTATCGCACGCACTTGCTTTAATGGAATAGCCTGTCCTTTTCCATACGCACCACCTGTCCATCCTGTGTTAATTAACCAAACATTAGTTTGATGTTTGATAATTTTTGTCTTCAACATTTCGGCATACTTTGTAGGATGTAACGGTAGAAATGGTGCTCCAAAACAAGCTGAAAATTTTGTTTTAGGCATTTGTTCACCATTATCATTACGGGTATAGCTTGAGGAATAACCAGAAATGAAATAGTACATCGCTTGCTCAGGTGTTAATTTTGAAACCACAGGCAACACACCATGTGCATCTGATGTAAAGAAAAATATATTTTTAGGATGTTTTCCTTGTAATTGCGGTTGTGTATTTTCAATATGATCCAATGGAAAAGAAATTCTTGCATTTCTAGCCAAAGAAGCAGCTTCAAAGTTTGGCTTATTGGTTTTTGGATGAAATGTAATATTCTCTAAGATAGTCCCAAATTGAATAGGATTATATACTTCAGATTTTATCTCCCTTCTCAAACTTAATCCTTTAGGATAACAACCTCCTTCAAAATTAAAGACTCCATTATCAGACCAACCATGTTCATCATCTCCTATCAGCTTTCTATTTTCATTGATAGAAAGTGTTGTTCTATGTGCACCGAATAGACCAAAATATAAAGCAGTATCTCCATTTACACCAACATTAGCTGCACAATGTAAGGGTAATACTTCTTGATTTAAAGGTAATATCAAATTCAAAACAGAGAAAATACTCTTTTTAATCTCACCTGAATAACTAGTTCCTCCAATTAAAATTTGTTGTTTGGAAAAATTGATAATTACAAAATTTTCTCTATAAGTGCCTTTTATTGCTTGGTGAATCTTAAAATTAGGAACACACAAGATAGTCCAATCCGGTGTGATATTATCTAGTTCTTCACTAGAGTACCTTAAAAACATATTATTCAAAAACAAAGCACTCGAAGGGGTTTCCGTTATCATACGGAGATTTAGTCTATATTGACTATCTGAACAGGCATAAGCATCTTTTACATAAAGCTTTTTATCCTTTAAATATTCTATAACTGCACTATATACTTTATTGTAAGAATTGGCAGAAATCGGTTGATTTTCCTTTCCCCAATTAATATCTTTCGTAGCATCATCTTCTACAATGAAACGATTATGTGGAGACCGTTTTTTAAACTTTCCTGTATTAACCACTAATGCACCTAAATCCGATAATTGAGCTTCTTGTCGTTTTAGTGTTTCACAGACCAATTCTCTAGTGGACAAGTTAAAGGCAACAGAAGAATTACTTAAACCTAAGATTGCTAAGTTTTTATTTGGTAAGCCTACGATGTTCATAAGTGATACTTTTAGAAAAATTTTAATTGAATAATCATTTCGTTTATGGAAAAATCGTAGATGCAGATGCTAAGAATGCAGCCACGTTTTATAATTGCTTATCTCTATTGGTGTACAATTTTACATTTTTTTTGGGGTAAAGTCAACCCCTTAAAGTTAAATATAAAATCGAATTATAGAAAACACACTAATTTGTAAATCAATATTTTATGATATTTCATACCTAATCTTTTCACCAAGTCAGATAAAAAATTTGATATATGTTCATTATTTAAAATCTAATTTCATTCAAATTTATTTTTTCAAATATTGATAGGATCTTTTCAAATACATATTTCTCAGATAAACACTCTTTAGTAACTAAACGATTAATTTAAGTGCTGTGTTTTCCCGAAACACACTTAGATTATTTGACATTTCATTGACGAAAAATGAATCTAAAAAAAAACCTTAATGTATTACAACATTAAGGTTGTTCCTTAACACTAAGGAATCATGAAATAAAATTATATAAACTATATAACATTTTCATTTTGAATTTTGCTGTGAAGTATAAATGCTAAAAATTAAAGTATTTATTAGATTGAGTCAGTCAAATTGGGTTAAAAATATTTAAGGGGTTATATGGATAAATGATGCACTTGTTAACTTTTATCTAAATTTTATCTCCTTTCACATTATTTCTTGGAAACAAATGATTCTGTATCATTTTGATATTACAAGATTAGGGAATAATTTTTTTCCACCAAAAGCATTTTTTTGTTAATTATTCTATTATTTTAGCATTAATTATTTGGTAATAATTTGATAATCAAATATTAAAACAAAATTTCTATTCTATTATTTAAAGCTATTTATCTCTTAATTATACCAATTTTAAAACTATAAATGGTACAAGAACGATTCTTTTATCTACTACAGAACATCTCTAACAAAGAG
>CAYLSF010000246.1:0-8141 GCA_964385675.1 uncultured Saprospiraceae bacterium | reverse complement strand
CCATTCTTCCACTTCTTTTTCGACATCTTCGATAATATTCTGATTAAGATCTACCGACTTATTCTTTTCTTCAGGTGCTACCTTCTGATTGTGAATCGTCTTGTAAATCACTTTAATCTTTCGATAAATGTATCTACGCAAATAATAAGTAGTCGTAAAATAAGTAGTAATAAATACAAAAATGGCAAATGGTATGAGTATCAACCATTGCCCTACTATATCTCCAAATAGGATAAGTGCGCTTGTTCCTACCAATACAACTATAGTAATAAAGATAGAAACGTATAATGCAATTCTGTGTGGTGTAGGATTCTTACGAGCCATTAAAACTCAAATTTATAACCAATCCCTTTTATCGTTTTGATATAATGATCGCCTATTTTTTCCCGTAACTTACGAATGTGTACATCTATAGTTCTATTTCCAACAATTACATCTGCTCCCCAAATTTTATTGAAAATTTCTTCTCTTGAAAATACTTTTCCGGGCTTTGATACTAATAACCCCAGTAATTCAAATTCCTTTTTGGCTAATGTTATTTCCTCCTCTCCTCTTTTAACCAGCACTTTTTCTTTATCAATGATCAAGTCAGAAATCTTAATAATATTTCCCGAATCAGCAGCATCAACGCTTCTTCTTCTTCTCAATAATGCCTTGATGCGACTCAATAAAACTCTAGGGCGAATTGGTTTGGTGATATAATCATCGCCTCCAACTTCAAAACCTGCAATCTGAGAATAATCTTCATTTCTAGCAGTTAGGAATGCGATAATCGTCTCACTAAATTCAGGCATAGAGCGTAATTCTCTACATACCTCTACCCCATCTAACTCTGGCATCATAATATCCAGTATAATTAAATTAGGTCTTATTAATTTAGCCTGTTCAATGGCTTCCCGTCCATTTTGCGCTGTACTAACATTGTAGTTTTCCTTCTTTAAGTTATATTGAATGAACTCTAAAATATCGGGTTCATCGTCCACGACTAAAATTTTAATTGCCTGATTTTCCATAGATTGTATATCCCGATATTTATCGAGTAGGTTTGTTGTTTCAAAAAACGATTGCTTAATATTCTACTTTGATAGTTCCTTGTAGTTACCCAAATCAAAATTGAATATTAAATCAAGGCAAAATTAACTCCTATTCATAGTTAAAGACAAGTATTATAAATTAATTTATTGTAAAGGAATGGTAAATAGAAGCTATATACGTACTTAAAGTTCTATTTTATTTAAATAAAGTCTAAATAATTGGATCATAAGATATCAAAGCAGATAATTTAACATCAACTAAATTAACTTTGGTAAAAATATAAAACATGAAAAAGCAATCATTTGATAAGACAATTGAGGAAATAGAGACCTCTTGTGCGGATGAATTAATGATGTTACTCGACATTGACATAAAAGATTGTACTACTGACTATTTAAAAGAACTTTGGATAAAATGGCAAAAGCGAAATATTGCTTATGATAAATATTTTAAAAAACTACTTTTAATAGGTGCATCGGCTCCTATTTGGTTGGGACTCGGTATCATGTTACACCTAATGACTGATAATGAAATTTTCTTCTTGATTGCTATTCTTTGTCCAATATCCGTTATTATATTTGCTTATGGTCTTATCAATGGACATCGTCAATTTGGGGGCAAAAGTACACATGACAGTATAGGATTGACTATCATTGAAGAACTTAACACTAGAAGACATGATGGTCTTACTCCCATACAAAGACTATAAAATTATTCATTCATTTTAATCTATTCTTTGAAAACAGCTGTAAATATCCATACCGAACATTGGAATCGAATTATAGAAGGACTAATTACAGAAAATTGGAAGCTAATTTATAAATATGACCAATTTGATGCTGGAATCGATTTTGATTTTCTAGTGCTCAAAAAAGGCAACTCAACACTATCTTTCGGCTGGGACAATTGGGAAGAAGGAGAGATTCAAGGTTCTACAGTACAATTGGAATGGCTTTCCCGAAAGTTTGATATTCCTTTTCAATATGGAAAACCAGTCAACCTAGATCCCAAAATAATTGCACTTACCAAATTCCAAATCATTTATAATCGCATTAAAAATAAGTTGCTCTAAGTGAAGTATTCCTATTCGCAGTAGACAACTATCCATCAATATTTTATTTCGCTTCCTTGAAATATAAATATAAGCTAAAAGTTAAAGTAAATTAAAAGCTACTCCAAAACGAAAAGCTAGAAAATGATTCTTTGAACCTACATATTGATTCCGAATATCGGGAAATCGCCAAGCAGCTTCATTTACATCGCTAATTCCAATATTGTATCTAAATTCTCCTTGCAGATGCATTAATCTTGTTATGGGAAACTCCAAACCAACTCCTAATACAGCAGAAATTTCAAATTCCCGATATTGCTCGTCATCTTCTGTAAAGTCAGGAAGTTTTGTTGCAAATGGATTGCCTAATTGTGCTTCTTGAAAAGATTCAGCTTCGCCATTCCGATAATACTGCTGCCTTACCGCTTGCAAAAAACCTAATTGAACACCACTTAACACATATAAATTAGGAGCAGCAGAAGCAGTAGAAAAATAAATATCTGTGTATCTAAAAAGAATAGGAACTTGAATATAACCTAAATTTAAATCTCTAGCGACGGCATCATTGCCATGAGTGTCTTCCCATTCTTGTCCCAATAGAGCAAAATTAACTTCTACCTGTAATCCCAGCTTATCAAACCAATTCAGATGTCCAAATACACCTCCTGCAAAACCTTCTGTAAGTTTATAATCCATTTCACACCCTCCGTAATTATTTTGTCCTAATAAAAACGACGTTCCTACTGAAATACTACCTCCAACTTGAATATTACTAACAGAGGATAATTGTGCAGTAACTGGGTTTAAGGTTAAATAAAATAACGTAATTAAAAGTACATAACGTTTCATAAAGCTCTTTTTAACTGGTTAACAACGATTTCTTCGCCTATCTAAACTTGGTGTTTTTTAAATCAAAAAATATAACAATAAATCTACAGGATATATTTTCGATGACATAATTTTTTTTCCCATAATTCATCCAAAATAAATTGATGAAATATATTAAGACCCGAACCTTTAAAAAAATCAACCGTTAAAGTTTATAAGAGAGAATCTCATAATTATTTAAGATCTTAATCGTTTAGCTTATGACATCAAAAACCTATATTTTTACCCTTTCGTTTGTGTACATTTCTATCTTCTTAATGGCTCAGCCTACATTAATCTATGATGACTTTATCCAAGAAAGTCGTACTCGATTTAGTGCTTCCTTAGACTTTAATAATAATTTGGTTTTCATCTTAGATGGAGAAACAGAAAACAAACGAGATGTTTGGATTACGAATAGTAGTTCGGTCGTTAACCTTACTGCCAGCCTAACAACCCGTTCTGCAATTTCTCCAATTGTATTTAATAACGAACTTTATTTTATTGAAATCAAAGGAGATACTGGAAATACAGCGGCACTTTGGAAAAGTGATGGTACGATAAATGGAACACGAAAAGTCTGGGAAGATTCAGAAGGTATTGGAAAATTAATCGTTGTATCAAATCAACTCTTTATTTATGCTTATTCTGGCAGTCCTTCTAGTCTATGGGTGTCAGACGGTTCTGATATTACCGCATTATCCAATAATATTCAAACCAATAGTTTTACAACTTTCAATAACGAACTATATTTTTTCTCAAAAGATCAAGGTTTGATGCGTTCTGATGGGACAATAAATGGGACAGTGATGGTTAAGCCTTTTGATAGTAATAATTTTAACAATGCTCGACTCTACTCTACAGCAGAGCGAAATGGTTTTTTATATTTTACAGGATGTGATGATACGCATGGTTGCGAATTATGGAAAACCGATGGTACAGATGGGGGAACTGTGTTAATAAAAGACTTAGAACCTGGTACGCATCAATCAGGACAAATTAATTCGAGTTATCCTCAATTATCTTTGGTTGGTAATCATCTATACACCTACTATGATGAAAAAATTGTATTACTTGAAGATAATGATAACACAATCGACCTTTTCCCAAATGCAAATGTGATAAGTGATGCTCGAGTTTATGGAGCGACTACGGTGAATAATATTCCCATATTTTTTGTAGAAACAGACTTTAAAGGTCGAGAATTATGGACAACAGATAACACTCCTAATGGTACAAAAATATTAAAAGATATTTTTAAAAGTGCAGCTTATGGACTCACTACTTGGTCTTTTGACTATGTTGAGTTGAATGATTACTTATATTTTATAGCAGAAGATGGATTATATGGTAGAGAGCTTTGGCGTACCGATGGTACAACAGAAGGCACAACGCTATTTTATGATATGACACCTAGAGGAGCATCGTCGTGGATTACAAATTTAGCTACAGCTGATAATCAATTATACCTTACCAATGTAAAATATGATTGGTTCGAAAGAACGCCATTAAAACTTTGGAAATTTCCAGTAAATAATTTTCCCCCATCACCTTATATAGATTATAGAAAAGAGGACGAATGGTTTCAATCTATTAGTACGGGGTATAGTGCATCTTTTGAATATTTTACCACAGATAAAGAAGATAATGCTTACATCGCTATGGTAAATGAACGAAACTTTTCAGATGGTGCTGTCTTCTTTGATCAAGATACCATTATTCAATATACTAGAGAAGATGACCATAAAATACTAATTGGAAAAGTATCTAAGACAGGGGCTTTTCAATGGGCAGACATTATATACAGCTTCGATGAATATACAGAACCTACTGTAGCAATAGCAGCAGATGACAATGGAAACTTAGTTGTAGTAGGCACATTTGGTGATGGATTACACTTGCAAGGCATAACTTACAACAATCCTAACCATAATGTATTTATTGCAAAATACGATCAGAATGGTGCTTTAATCATGTTCAAAACCGCCGAAGGAGATCCCAATATTAGAATAAAAAGTGTCCTAGTCAATGCTCAAAACGACATCTATATTGGTGGAATTTTCGACTATTTGACGATTGATGGTATCACAAGTGGTGGTTCTGATGAGTCATTTGTATTAAAACTAAATGAGACCTTAGATGCTCAGTGGATTAATACTGTCATAGGGGCAGACGCCTATCGTATGAGTCTAGCTTTTACACCTGATGAATCTGTGGTTGTTGCTAGTTCAAGAAGTAAGGTAAATGTTCGTAAAATTCATCCCGATGGTACTACAATCTGGTCGAAAGAATTTCCTAATAGTGGATGGGTAAAAGCAGAAAACGTAGCAGTTAGCCCTTTAGGAGATATTTATGTAGTAGGTGGTTATAAAGAGGAACTCGTGTTTGGTAATAAACGTGCATTTTTCCCCGATGAAGGTACTGTTGATCATAATCGTTTTATTTTAAGGTTAAATAGTTTTGGAGAAGTTGTTAGTTTATTAGCAGATGAAACCAATATTTCTTATGCCTATGAAATAGAATTTGATGATAAAGGCAACTATTTTGTATTAAGTGAAAAAGAAATACCACAGGAAGAAGGAATTTCTTATAAGGATTGGGAACGATATCAACGAAGTACTTTCATAGAAATTGAGCAATTCGATCCAAATGGTCAGTTGCTAAAGGCTAGAAAAATATTAGGTTTTAAGGGTAAGGCAGGTGCAAATGGAATGCGTTTGGGGAATGAGAATAACATTTTCTTAGCTGATCGATATTCTTCACAAGTTGATACTTTTGCCAACTCAATAAAAAATATTAGCACTTACAATAGTACAATGTATATCCTACGATTACAAATAGAAGGTGCAGCGGAAACATTTGAAACGAACTACGCTGGTGCTGATTTCACCATTTCCCCCAACCCTACGGATAACTTATGTACGATTACTTCTCATACCTCTGAATGGATGAATTATCGTTTGAATATTTACAGTGCTGATGGAAAACTATTGAGAAGTTTAGAGAAAAATGATGAGTTTAGCGTGAAAAATATACGAGTATCTGATTTACCCAAAGGAGCCTTAATTTTTCAGTTGGATAATGGGAATCAACAAATCAGTAGAACGGTCATAAAACTTTAAACTTAAAAATGTAAAAATGTAAAAATGTAAAAATGTCTGGCATTTCTTAAAATGCCAGACATCTAAATTTTTAACCTTTAGGCGGCAACGGAAAGAACACAGAGGTTTTCTCCATATAGTCTCCATATTTTGCTTTATTTTTCGACATAGACGCTTCTAGGAATGGAACACCCGAAATATACCTCAGCAAATATGTCATAAATAGAGGACCAAATATAAACATCCATCCTGATGGGTTAGCTAAGGCAAACATAAAAAAGCCCCACCATACTACAGCATCCCCAAAATAGTTAGGATGACGAGTGTATCTCCAGAGTCCTGTATCTAGGACTTTCCCTTTATTCGCTGGATTTTTCTTAAATCGAGTTAGTTGAATATCGCCCACCGTTTCAAAATAGAAACCAATTGCCCAAATTCCAATTCCTACATAATCTAAGGTCGTCAATTCAGTTCCAGTATCCATTGAGATAAAATAGACACCTGAGATCACCCAAAGTAACCAACCTTGCAGAAAGTAAACTCTAAAAAAGGAAATCCACCAATAGTTCTTTCCGCCTTCTTTCCGAAACTGTTGATACCTAAAATCCTCTGGCTTCCCGATATTTCTAATTCCTAGATGAATGGTCAATCTTAATCCCCAAATTGTAACTAATGCAGCTAATACTAAATCTCGCATATTGTCAAAAGCACCATCGGATACAGTATAAGCATAAAACCAAACCACCAGCACAAATCCAAATCCCCAAAAAATATCCACAATACTAGAATCTCTTACAATTAGACTCACTATCCACAATGCTACCATACACCCCATAACAAAGAGGAAGCTACTTAGGAATATGGGGTTATTTAAACATAAAAAAACAGCCCCTAATATCATAAAGGCGAACATAATAGAAAGGCGAACTTTTCGACTCATCTGTAATATGATTTTATTGGTTTACAGTTTGATTCTGAAAAACAATGTTACAAATATTTATGTGTATCTATTTCTTTAATATTTCGACTTTAACAGTAAAAATAATAGAATGTTTGATAGTGGAAAAATATTGGTAAAATTCCGAGGTATGAATAAAGCATTAAAATTAGTAAAGTGATTAAAATTTTCCATTCTCAATTCTAACAGATTTTGTCTTTATTTTTCCAATTCATTGACATTCTGTTTAAAAAAACCTTATTTTACGATTCTAAACGTACTAAATATTGATTATCAATGGCTTTATTAAAATTTAGAAGTAGAGGACCTAAGGTAAAAGAGTTACAGGAGTTACTAAATGCAGCAGGATTTGATGCAGGTATTCCAGATGGTATTTTTGGACGAGGAACAGAACGAGCAGTCAAAGCTTTTCAAGCGGCAAAAGGCTTAGTCGCAGATGGGAAAGTAGGGAATATGACTTGGAAAGCCTTACGCAATTTGCCTATCAAGGTCTATAACTTTGATATGGAATTGGACTTGGTCAAATATCCTCTGAATAGCAATGAATACTACGAAGAAATTGTAGAAAAAGATACCATTTATTTGCACCATACGGCAGGAGGGGCTAGACCCGATTATGTTATTGATGGATGGGAAAGAGATAAAACCAAACGAGGTACGCCCTTGCGAGTTGGCACAGCATTTTTAGTAGGCCGAAAAACGACTGGTGAAAAGGATTTTGATGGTCTAATATACAGTCCATTTGACCCTAAATATTGGGCACACCATTTAGGCACAAAACGACCTAGACACAAAAAATATAATAATGCTCGACTCAATGCCAAATCCATTGCCATAGAAATCTGTAGCTACGGATGGTTACAAAAAGAAGTCGATACAGGAAAATTCTACTTTGAAACAGCGGGTGGAAAAATCTATATAGATGAAGAAGAGGTTTGTGTATTGGATAAACCTTGGAGAGGCAAGAAATATTTTCAAAAATATACAGATAAACAAATTGAATCAACTAAAAAAATCATATTAGAGGTCGCTAAAAAATACGAGATTCCACTAGAAAAGCGAGTATATGATAGAGATTGGTTTGATTTAAAATTTGATGCGTTAAATGGTGAGCCAGGACTTTGGACAC
>CAYLSF010000245.1:0-8154 GCA_964385675.1 uncultured Saprospiraceae bacterium | reverse complement strand
TATTTGGAAGAATTATGATAGAATAAAGGGATATTTAAACCCTTATAAACTTTTTTAGATACATGAAATCAATTGAGATACGTCAAAAGTTTTTAGACTTCTTTGAATCCAAAAGTCATAAGATTGTGCCTTCCGCTCCGCTTATTAATAAGGATGATCCAACTTTAATGTTCATCAATGCGGGTATGAATCCTTTTAAAGATTACTTTTTGGGTAACAAAGCCGCCATTGATAAGCGTGTAGCTGATACGCAAAAATGTTTGAGGGTTTCTGGAAAGCAAAATGATCTAGAAGAAGTAGGAGTAGATGGGTATCACCATACCTTGTTTGAAATGTTGGGGAATTGGTCTTTTGGAGATTATTTTAAGAAAGAAGCAATTGCTTGGGCGTGGGAATTATTAACAAAGGAATTTGGAATAAATCCTGATGACTTATATGTTTCTGTGTTTGAAGGAGATAAGGGAGAAAGACTAGAACCCGATAATGAAGCAGTAGAGTTATGGAAGGAGTGGGTTGCAGAAGATCGCATTTTGTATTTTGATAAAAAAGATAACTTTTGGGAGATGGGCGATACAGGGCCTTGTGGCCCTTGTTCAGAAATCCATGTGGATATGCGAACGCCTGAAGAAAAAGCAAAAGTTAGTGGAAAATCTTTGGTAAATGCGGATCATCCTCAAGTTATTGAAATATGGAATTTAGTCTTTATTCAATTCAATAGAAAGGCGGATGGTAGTTTGGAAGAGTTACCTGCTAAACATATTGATACCGGTATGGGGTTTGAGCGTCTAACTATGGCGTTACAAAATAAACAAACGACTTACGATACCGATATTTTTACACCATTGATTGAGTTTGTAGAGCAAAAGTCAGGGGTAAAATATACAAGTGGAAATAGTGAAGGTAAGACCGATATTGCAATTCGGGTAATTGTGGATCATGTGCGTGCCGTAAGTTTTGCGATTGGAGATGGACAATTGCCGAGTAATACGGGGGCAGGTTATGTGATTCGTAGAATTTTGCGTCGTGCGGTTCGTTACTATTATAGTTTCTTGAATATCAATGAACCCCTTTTATTTGAGTTGTTTGATGTTTTAGCAGATAATTTCAAACATATCTTCCCTGAGTTAGAACAACAACATAGTTTTATTAAAAAGGTGATTCAAGCTGAGGAAAAATCCTTTTTAAGAACCTTAGGGAGTGGTTTGAAGCGATTTGAAAACCTTGAAATTAAAGATAATTTAATTGAAGGAAAAGCGGCTTTTGAATTATATGATACTTATGGTTTTCCAATTGACTTGACACGTTTGATTGCAACGGAAAAAGGCTACACGGTAGATGAAGCTGGATTTGAGACGGAGCTAGAAAAGCAAAGAGAGCGAGCTAGAGCGGCTTCTAAAAAAGAAGTGGGAGATTGGACGATTTTATCCGATGATCAAGATATTGAGTTTGTAGGATACGATGAGTTAGAAACCGAAACGCGAGTTTTAAAATATAGAACGGTTAAAGAGAAGAAGAAAAATCAATATCAAGTGGTTTTGGATAGAACGCCTTTTTATGCAGAAGGTGGTGGTCAAGTAGGGGATAAAGGCTGGTTGTATTTTGGTGAAGAGCGAATTGATGTGATTGATACCAAAAAGGAAAATGACTTAATTATCCATTGGGTTAAAAAACTGCCTAAACACGTCGATGTTCCTGTAAAGGCAGTTGTGAATGCTTCTAAGCGTCATGCGACTGAAAATGTGCATACAGCAACACATTTATTACATGCGGCATTGCGTTCTGTGTTGGGTACACACGTTCAGCAAAAAGGATCATTGGTTAATGATAATTATTTGCGTTTTGACTTTTCTCATCCTGCTAAAATGACGGATGAGGAAATTGCTCAAGTAGAAACCATCGTGAATCAACGCATTCGTGAAAATATTGCTTTAGAAGAAGCGAGAAGTGTACCGATTGAGGTGGCAAAAGAAAGTGGTGCAATGATGCTTTTTGGGGAGAAATATGGCGAAACGGTACGAATGATTACGTTTAATAAGGACTATTCTGTAGAACTTTGTGGAGGGTGTCATGTGCCTTACACTGGTAAGATTGGAATGTTTAAAATTACAAGTGAAGGGGCAATTGCGGCTGGTGTGCGAAGAGTAGAAGCGGTAACGGCTGAAAAAGCAGAATCTTATTTTAGTAGTGAATTAGGTGAGTTGAATGCGGTACGAGGATTATTTAAAAATCCAAAAGGTATTGCTAAGACGGTTGAAAAGCTACAAGAGGAGAATAAAACCTTGAAAAAGCAAGTGGAATTATTGCATCAATTACAAGGAAAATTAGCTAAAGTGGATTTAAAGGCTAGTTTGACTTCTATTGGCGATGCTAATTTCATTGGTGGCGTGATTGAGATTGGGTCTGTAGATGCGATGAAAAATCTAGCATTTGAATTGGATAAAGAGGTGGATAACTTATTCTTAGTCTTAGGGACTGCTATTGGTGGCAAAGCAAATCTCTTGGTTTATATCAATAAAGATTTTGCTACGACTAAAGGTTACCATGCGGGTAAAATGATTCGTGACTTAGCTAGAAATATCAAAGGTGGCGGCGGTGGACAGCCTTACTTAGCTACTGCGGGCGGAAAAGATCCTGAAGGTTTAGCTAAAGCTATAGAACAAGCGAAAACGTTAGTTTAATTAGTTATTGGTTGCTTAGTTACTTGGTTACTTAGTAAATAATACCAATCACTAAGTAACCAGTCAACTAAGCAACTAACCATAAGAACTTACCATGAAGAAAATTTTATTAGTAGCAGTAGGTGTACTTATACTGCTAGTCGGAACTTTAGTCGCATTGGACAAATATGTGGATGATTTTACGCTATTTCCTGATGATTTAGAGTCGGATGGTGGGCAGAAGATAGATGATGATAGAGCAGCTACTAAAGTCATTCCTACTCATGATGACGAAGAACAAGAACCTGACGCCTTAGCGGATGAAGGAGGGAGGGGAGATGATAGTCGTAGTGGTGACGGTGATGAAATACCGAGTGAAACGGATGGTTTGGATATGCAAACGACAACGATGCCTAGCTCATTAGAAGGAATATTTGAAGGGAATAAGCAATACAATGGTAATAAAAAGCTAAAAGCAAGTAAGGGACGATTTTATAAAATTAATAGTATTGTTAAGAAGAAAATAGAGAAAAAGGCAAAATATTTTGGTGATTTCCATTGCCCCGCAGTGGTTAAAAATTTTAATGATAAAATTGAAATTCGTTTTCGCTTTTCGGATGAAAAGCTAGTGAAGCAAACTTTATTTTTAATGGTGGAAAATAAGGTTGGTAAATATTACTTCAAGCCTCGTATAGGTGTTAATGTATTGGAATTTCCACATCAATTTAAAGTTGGTACACATAGCGTGAAGTATGGCTACGTTTTAAAGAAAGATGCGGAGCAATTAGAAGTGCCTTTTTATATGATGGAGTGTAATGTTTTTGTGGAGAAAGAGTAGCTTAAAACGTCGTTCTGAACTCGATTCAGAACCTCCCAAAACGTAAGAAAATAAAGGTTAAGCTTTTTAAAATTCAAAAAAGCTTAACCTTTCCTTTTTATAGCTTGGGAGTCCCGATAGCTATCGGGAGAAACAAGTTCGGAATGACACATTTACTGCTTAACCAATTTCAATTGATAAACTTCTCCTTCATATCGAATCTGTAAAAAGTAAAGCCCATTTGCCCAATTGTTTAGTTTGGTATTAAGACTTTGATTTAAATCCTCCAATTGTCCTTGTTGCTCCATAACTACTTTTCCTTGAGCATCGACTACATTTAATTGCAGCACTTTATTTAAAGGTTGATTGACACTCAACACAACAGATGAAGTCGTTGGATTAGGAGTCACAGAAAATTGAATATTTTCTAAGCCTTGTCCATTGGTAGAAGTCGGTAAATTATCTTGAATTGTAAAATAACCTAAACTAGCTCCAGCCGCAGCTTCTATCGTATAAGGATTGTTACCATAAAGACTAGAGGAATTTACAATTGCCCAACCCGTTGAGCTATTATTAAAATTAGCAACAGCATTATTTCTATTGAAACTGCTACCTTCATCTCCACTAGACCATTGAAAACGGATAGATAAATCATGGACAGCCGTGTTCGCTTCTACCCACCAAGTTCTATTGACAAAGTTATTAATATTAGCGACTTGTCCACCGCTACCTCCATTGACTAAGACATCATCAAAGGCTCTTACTTTTACCGTAGCATTTCCTACATTATCTTTAATATAAAGTGGTGTGTAACTAGTAGCTGTTCCTATCGGAAATAGCAATGCCGTATTTGATGGTCCTCTTACAATATGACCACCTGACGTTGGATTGGCTTTTGCTCTTACATAACCATTTGTCACATTGACTTGTGCTGTTGGATCAATGGTTAAATCACTATTTTCTAATAAGAGTTGTCCCGCTACCAAATCTAAATTATTGTTTACTGTCACATTGCTAAACAAGGTAACGTGATTAGCATTAGAAATCGCTAAATTACAGAAAGTTGCATTAGTCCCATCAATCGTTTGAGGTGTAGTTCCATTTAAGCGAACTAAACCACAATCTCCATCTATGTTTCCATCAACAATTAGATTTCCACGCACATTGAAAAATTTACCTGCTTGAACGGTTAAAGATGCTCCACTTTCAATGGTTAAATTTTTACAAGAGGAAGTACTACTAATTATAGGCATTGTAGGAGCATTCCCTTTAATAACTACATCACGACTTCCTATAGGCAGCAATCCATTTTCCCAATTATCACAATCTGTCCAGTCCGAAGTCGTACCGCCTTGCCAAATTGAAATATCAGGTACTACATAATAGTTAGCGGAATTTACAGCTAGAGGAGCAGTGTAATTAACCTTTACCCAACACTTTTGTCCCGTATAATTGGCTTGTGTATTTCTAATTTTAATATTGATCCAACCATCTTGAGAGGGCGTATAAACTAAGTTTAATGTACCTATACCATTGGTAGAAGATAGACTATTTTTATCCGCATCTTCTAAGAACAAAGTAATATCCTTTGTTGGATCGTTTGGAAATAAATCAATCGTAACGGCTTGACCTGAAGCCGCAAAAATACGACCTACATTTCTAGTCGCCGTTGAATTATCAGGTAACTTTCCACCTTGTTGTAAGGATTGACAATGGCTATCGCCTAAGTCATCGTCCATTTCCCATTCTTGAGTGGTAGAAGTTGCTCGTTGAGGCGTGTAAGTGCTTCCGCCTTGCCCTACGGGTGCCCAAACTGCATATCCTCTACGTCCATTGGCTGCTGAGCCATCACATGGAGGTGTTGAGATTTGAACCCTTTGATCGCCTTGCACTGTCGTTGTGTTGCTACTAGCTCCAGAGTAATCCATCAAGACTGTACCAGGGGCAAAATCAGAATCCACCCAGTCTGTCTGCCAAGTGTTCCAATTGTCATTCACACTGATAAGTGCTTTGGCACTTCTTTCAATCACTAAATGATCGTTGCTATTGCCACTGTGTCCACGTACTTTATAGACCCCATCTTTGAAATTTAAATTTTGGTGACACCAGATGATATTTTCTAAATCACTGTTGGATTGTAAACTATTTGGATCTTTTTGATCATGTGTATAGCGGTCGCTATTGTACCCTAAATTGAATAAGTCTTCAAAGAAAATAAGTGGATTGCCATCTAAAGCAAAAGATAGGGCATACACTACGGATAAGCGAGGATCATTTGGCTCTATATGCCCACCAATTTCATGTGCCGTATCCCAACCAATGTAATTACCATTTGCATCTTTTAAAGGACGGAAAGTATCATGATTATTAACAAAAGGAATGGTGCGATGAACGTAAGTATTGATACTTGGATAAAATTGACCTCGTTCGTTTTGTTGCTCGCTTGGAATTTGTGCTAAATCATACGCCCCTAAACTAGTCGTAATATTTTTAAAAGCACTTCTCAATTGAAAATCAAATGCTCCTACCAGTTTTTCGCTTCCGCCATTGGAAGAAGAGACCTGATTAACCCAATTATCCAATTCGGTCTTTCCTCCAATGTATTCCCCAAAGTTGAGCATGGTTTCTCCTCCATTTGCCCAGCCATTCAAATATTTTAAATTATAACTAATGTCTTGCACGACAAAGTGTGGAAAATGCTTAACGGCATCCCAACGATAACCATCTACATCGGTTTGCTTTTTGAACCAAAGCATCCAATTTCTAGCTTGATCTCGATTATAATTATTGGTTTGTACAGGATTGTAAATAGCATTGGTACTTTGCCCGTAACCATTGCCTGTACCGCTTTCATCTACGCCATAAGCAAAATCGGGGCCCCAAAAGGCAGATTCCCAATTTCCGCTTGTCACATTCCACCCTGGATGTGGATGAAAATTTAAGTAGTTTTTAGACCAGCGTCCTTTTCTACTTAAATAATCATTAGCAGTTTCGCCTGTTTTAGGAACAGGTGTTTCATAACAGACATATCGAAAGTTTTTGAACCCCCCATCTGTGACCATAGAGTAAGTAGGCTCAGGATCTACACCTCCAGCACCGTTTACAGCTCCTGCATTGGTGACGTGATTTAAGACTATATCTTGAATCACCTCAATACCATTGGCGTGCATCACCGCAATTAGCCGAAGTAGCTCATCTTTTGAACCTAATTTTGTTCCAGTATCGCCTTTTTGAAATTTATCCCCCAAATCATAATGATCAAAAGGGGCATACCCCACAGAACTTAAAGAATGATTTTTGTAACTCGGTGGAATCCATATCGCATCAACCCCCATCGCCTTTAAGCGAGGAGCGAGTTCCATTAAATAATCTGACCATCGAGCGTTGTAGTCATTGTGATGATAGTCCCACCAAAAACCTTGAAGAATTACTTTTTTTACATTGGTTGCTTGCCCGTCAACCGTAGTGCTTAGTACGCTAAAAAAAAGGGCTATCAATAGCCCTATTTGTTTAAATCTTGTCATTTCTTTAGTGATTGGTGGTTAGGGGTTAGTCATTAGTGATTAGTGGCTAGTTCTTTATAACTACTCGAAACTAGCCACTGATCACTAACCACTAATCACTAACCACTAAATTACTGCTTCACAAAGCGATGTTGTGTGACCACGACGCCCTGTGCATCTCTAATTTGTAAGAAATAAATACCATTATTAAGCGCTTCCGCTTGTATTGTGATTTGATTTTGCCCTTCCTGAATCTCTTGTTGCATTGTACGGACGAGTTGTCCTTGCATATTGATAATGTTTATCGCAATTGATTTGTTCGCATTACTTTCCATTTCAAACATAAAATCGTTACGAACTAATGTTGGATAAATTCGAGTATTTTCTGCTTTAAAAATACTTTGAATTACATTAGAATACTCATATCGTCCATCTACATCCACTTGCTTTAAACGGTAGTAGTTTGTACCATTGATAGGACGCTCGTCAGTGAAAGTATATTCTTGTGCTTCTGCAGTTGTTCCATTTCCAGCAATTTGTCCAATTGGTTCAAAATTTTCACCATCTGCTGAACGCTCAATATCAAAATAAGCATTATTGATTTCTGATTCGGTTGTCCAGTTTAATTCAATTGCTCTTGGTAATTGTGTAGCTTCAAAGGAGGTTAGTTTTACGGGAAGACTAGTTACTTCAAATGTATTCATGAAATTAGAACCATTATTACTATCAAAATGATCACCATCAGAACTTGTTACTTTCCAAAAAACTTCTAGCACCCATGTTCCATTACTAGTTGCCATACCTAGAATATCTACATTGGCATTAGTGGTTTGCCATCTTTGGTTACAAGTACCATCACTACAATCATCTAGATCGGCATTAAAATTTAAAGTGATTTGAGAGAAACTTGGAGCACTTGCCCCATCTTTGTAAACTCTGTAATTAAGTTCTGCACCACTTACATTACTACCACCATTCTTAAATGTTTTATTTTCCCCACCATTTAGAATTAGAGACCCTGGTGTACCAAGATTAACTGATGTAAATGCTGTTGCACCGTCAGAGTTAATGCCTCCTGCATAAAAAGAATTTCCACCTCCATTTACATCTAGAATAATGTAAGATTGAAAAATACCTGAAGCAGCAAAAGACATTGAAATTGTAAATACAAACAGTA
>CAYLSF010000244.1:0-8162 GCA_964385675.1 uncultured Saprospiraceae bacterium | reverse complement strand
ATGAATTAATGATTAGTAATTAATGAACTAGTTACTTATTACGTAGTTAATTTGATTGGTAAATTACGAGTTAACCGATTCACTAATCACCAATTCACGCTCACGCGTCGTACTCTTTTCAAAAGTCTCATCATATTCTGAACGTAACGTTCCCATCATTCTATCCCAAAATAAAAAGTATAAACCATAGTTTCCATCAAATTTTTTGTGGTGTAAGTTATGAGCAACAGACGTGTTAACCCAGCGACCTATCCATGTTTTATGAAATCCTTTTGGATACAATTCAAATCCCAAATGACCATATACATTATACACAAATTGAAATAATAAGAAGGTAACCATTGCAGGTCTATAGACAGGCAAGGTAAAAGCAATTAAAGGAACAATCATCGCTTCTAAGAAGCCCTCAAGCGGATGAAAAGCATAGGAAGTCCATGGTGTAGGGTTGGTAGCTTTATGGTGTGTTAGATGTACCCATTTAAATAATTTGGGATGGTGCATTACTCGATGCATCCAATAAAAATAAGTGTCGTGTAGGAAAAACATCCAAACTACCGTAAATACTAAATATCCTGTGCTATACTCATTTATGTCGTAATAAAAATTGGTATATTCCCTAAAGTAACCAAACACAAAAAAAGCGACTGTCCCAAAGATGGTAATTGTAATTAAAGAATTGATAATGTCACGCCCATATTCTGACCAATTTGGTATCTTCTTTTGTATTTTGCGGAACATCATTGGACGTTTAACGATAAAGTAAAATAAGATAAATGCAGCCCCCGCTATACTAAAATATCTTGTTACTGTATGAGTAACAGAATTTGACCATATTTCTATAAATTGTTCCATTATTGTGTGGTGTAAAGTTGTTTATGAAAGATTATATAATCTTAACATCCAAGATTATTGATTTCTTTAAACAACGTTTAAAATACATAGTTTTATGTGAAAATTAAAATTGACTTATACGTTAATCAATTGAAGCAGACATTTTTAGAATTGAAACGGTCAGCCAGAATTCTTTGATAACATCATACAACATTAAATGTCTATACTTTTTAAATTTATACCATTGAATTATTATCAAAATCTAGTTATTAAGATTTACCTATTGAATCGTCAAAGTCAATTATTCCCTTTTATCTTATTACTATTTTTATCATCATCGCTAAATGGACAAATCACACCGATATGGAGTTACACCGTGTCCGATAGTATTTCTACTTTTTGTTCTCCTCAAGTGGCAGATTTAAATCAAGACGGTATTTTAGATATTGTAATTGGCGGAGGATTAGAAAAAGATTCGACAGAGCAAGGTATTCTTGCCATAGACGGGAAAAATGGGCAACTCCTTTGGGAACAATTCGCAGCTTATGAAATATACATGACGCCCCTATTTCAAGATATTACCAATGATGGAGTACCTGATGTATTCATTGGTGGTCGAAATGCTCAACTGTTCGCTATCAATGGGCAAAATGGCTCCATAATATGGACATTTGAACCTCAAGTCAATCCAAATAATCCAGCATTAAAATGGCAAAATTTCTATAATGCACAATGGTTACCCGATCAAAATCTAGATGGATTCAAAGAGTTACTCATTTCTAACGGAGGCGATGCTTCTGCCTCTTCTATTCAAAAAAATAGACGGGAAGGATCGTTAATGGTTGTTAGCGGATTAGATGGAACTATCCTTGCTCGTGATACAATGCCTGACGGAAAAGAAACATATCATTCTCCAATTGTAATCGACTTTTATAACAATGGACAACCTTTTGTTTTGTTTGGTAGCGGTGGAGAAACTGTTGGTGGCAAATATTGGAAAATTCCAATAGATGAACTCTTTAACAATAACCTATCGAATGCAGAAAGTTTATTAGAAGATTCCTGTAAGGGATATATAGCCGTACCAAGTTTTGCAGATTTTACGGGGGATAGTATTGTTGACATAGTTATTCCTACCCTAAATGAAAAATTAACGCTACTAGATGGTGTTACGAATGAACCTATTTGGGAGGTGCAAATACCCCAACATGAAAACTATATGAGTCCTACGATTGGACAATTTATAGGGGATGCTACCCCTGATGTATTTACCTTATTTTTAAAAGGCAATTGGCCATTTTATTTTGGATGTAAAATGTTGGTGATTGATGGGGCTACAGGAGAAGCCGTGTGGGAAGGAATATGTGAGGTTAGACAATTTACAAGTCCAAATGCTATTGATTGGGATAATGATGGATATGATGAATTGTTATTTTTAAGGAACTATAATTCGTCTATCAATTCTCCTGTTGATTTTCGTTCCCAATTTAAGTTATTAGACATTAACGATATGGATTCTTTAGATTTGGGAGAACCTCATGAGGGTATTAATATTTTTTCTATGCCTTTGATTGTGGATATAGATAACAATGGTAAACTAGATGTTATTTATACTATAAATAGCAATACTATCGGCTGGTATAATCCTGTAGGTTATAAAATCTTTAGGGCTGAATTGGATTTCACACGCTCTAATATTGCATGGGCAGGTTATTTAGGAACGTACCAAAATGGACAATTCAACGCTCCCAAATCCATTGATATAACCTCCACTAACCTTATTGATATATTTCCTAATCCAACTGTAGAATGGATTAATTTAAAAGTTCCTTTTGATTTAAATATCGAACGATTAGAATTATACAATACACTAGGACAATTAATAGCAACAAAAGTGGGGAATCATCGACAATGGCAACTTAAAAATATATCTGCTGGAAATTACATTATCCGAGTTTTCACAACAGATAAACAAGAATTAATTGGCCGTTTTGTCAAACTAAATTGATTCAATTCTTTATTTTTATCGGAAACCTCTTCTGATTTGTCGAAATCAGATAGGTATTGTTCAATCAAACTATAGGATTAGGTGTTTTGAGATTTAAATAGTATTTTCAAACTTGATTAAAACTAAAATAACGATGACTCAATATAAAGCGAATTTTAGAGGCTGGCAGGGGATGTTTTTCTTTGCAATTGCATTAATAGCAGTATTTTTCATAGCTCGTGCAATATTTTCTTTATTGTATTTAGCTGCTCCACTTTTAATTATTGCTGCTGCTATTATTGATTATACCGTCATTATCAACTATGTCAAAATGATTGGTAAATTAGTTAAGCGAAGTCCAATTATGGGAATTGCGGCAGGGGCATTAAGTGTATTTTTCTATCCCGTGGTCTTTTTATTCTTATTTGGTCAAGCGATGTTATACCGTAAAGTAAATAAGATCCAGAAAGAGGCGAAGCAACAACGAGAAAACGAATACATTGAATATGAGGAAATCAAAGATGATGCTCCCGAATTTGATTTATTGGAAGACTTTAAGAAAAGAGAAGAAGAATTATTTGATAAGTGGGAATTGGATGAAGATGATACGACTCAAAATAGCCGTCCAGATTTGTGGTAGGATATGATGGTGTGATTGTATCGCCTTTGGCTGATTGTTAAATGGTTATTATTTTTCTTAAATATTCTCTGAGTATCTCTGTGTTTTCTTAGTGTACTCTGTGTCTGTCTGCCAACAAAGGTAGATCCAATATAAAATAATGCAGATTAATTGGAAGTGTGTTCCTTTTCAGGAGTTAAGTCTTACGGAATTATATGATTTAATGCAGCTTCGTCAAGAAGTATTTATCGTTGAGCAGGATTGTCCCTACTTAGATGCGGATGGAACGGATCAAGTCTCTTGGCATTTAATGGGATTTGACGAGGACAGTGATATGGTCGCTTATACTCGATTAATTCCTAAAGATATTTCTTACAAAAATGCCCTTTCTATTGGGCGAGTAGTTAATGCTAAAAAAGTAAGAGGAAAAGGTGTTGGGAGGTTATTGATGAAAGAGTCTATTGCTCAATTAGAACAACTTTTCGGACAGGAAACCATCATTTTATCTGCACAATGTTATCTTCTTAAATTTTATCAATCGCTTGGATTTAAGCCCGTCGGCGAAGAATATTTAGAAGATGGTATTCCACATATCAAGATGAAGAAAACCTACTAAAAAATACAAATCCCAAAATATAAATCTCAAATCCCAAATTCCAACCTGACAACTTTTGGAATCCAAATTTCAAAATACCTAAATTGAGATTTGGATTTTGCTATTAGGTACTTGATATTTGTTTTATGGTTCGTCGCTATAGCTTATCGGCAATATTGAGTATTCAATCCATTTTACTGCTTATTGGATTTAATAAATTTTTTGTTCGTCCATTCGATTTCATGTTTAAAAATGAATACGATGGACTGAAAAATTATTTCACCCTAGAAAGTTATCTGCGACAAGATATTGACATCAACTGGTGGCAATTTGAGGGTATGAATTATCCCTTTGGTGAATATACTTTTTATACGGATAACACACCTGCTTTTGCCTTTCTTTTAAAAATATTGGTCTATTTAGGGTTAGACGTTGCTCCATATAGTGTATTAATTATAAATGCATTTTGTTTAATTAGTATTTTGATTAGCAGCTATTTATGCTACAAAATACTAGTTTGTCTTTTAAAAACTGATTGGATAAT
Organism: uncultured Saprospiraceae bacterium; assembly: GCA_964385675.1. Classification (GTDB taxonomy): domain Bacteria; phylum Bacteroidota; class Bacteroidia; order Chitinophagales; family Saprospiraceae; genus CAYLSF01. Next base: position 3,586 of record CAYLSF010000244.1, on the reverse strand, counting down.
TATTCTACTCAGTATCACCCTTCCGTGGATAAATCCTCAAATATTACGCTTAGATGTTGGGCATTTTAATTTAAGTTGGAGTTGGGTAATTTTATGGACAATCTATTTGTTGTTGCAGTTATATCAGCATTTTCAAAATCATCAAAATCTTTCAAGGCGACATCTCCTAACTTTAGGTGGTTTACTTTTTTTAAGTGGTTGGATTCATTTGTATTACTTAATTATGCTAACCATTTTAGTGGGGAGTTTTGGAGTGTTTTGGACAATTTCAAGATATAAGCATAAGGCTGAGTTATTTAAAATTTTAAAATATATCCCCCTCGTAATTATTCCTGTTTTAATGGTATATGGTATCATTCGATGGATCGATATCGAGTATGCTGCTCGGCTTTCACCTGGAGGTTATAATTGGTCGGCTTGGACACTAAAACCTGGTACACTTTATACCCCTTATAATTTATTTACGCTTCCTTTTTTAATCCATTCTGATACTGATTTCTATTATGAAGACTTGTGCTATTTAGGAAGTTTTTCATTGTATGGTGGTCTTTTTATCTCGTTGATTCTAGGGTTGAAATATTTTAAAATCATTGATTTCAAATTTACATTTCCCAAAAATGAATGGAGTTTTTTACTCTTGTTAGGGTTGTCAAGTTTAGTGTTGCTTTTTATTTCTATGGGTGATTATGTGGTATTAGATGATGGTACTAAAATTTACAATTTCTTTAGTCTATTCTTTTATGCCAATTTGATTGATGATAGCTTAATGCAGTTTCGATGTCTGGCTCGTTTTGGATGGGTATTCTTTTGGGCTGTGGCTTTTATCGTGGCGTTTGGATTGGATCAATTGTGGCAAATGAACTCTATTTCTCACGACGACACAACGATACAGCAAACTTATAGTCTGAAGATAGCGATTATTATTTTGGGCGTTTTCAATCTGATAGATGCTACTGATCTTATTAAGCATTACAATCATATTACCCCTCGAAACAACTTAACTTATACTCAAAACTTTCAAGGTATTGTTAACTTGTCAGCACAAATTGACGCTACAAAATATCAAGCGATTCTACCCCTCCCCTATTTTAATACGGGTTCAGAAAATATGGATTATACCATTGATGCAACGAGTGAGTTATTCATTCCAACGCTTCAATTTTCTCGACTCACCAACTTACCCCTTCTTAGTTCGCAACTTTCAAGAACGCCTGATTATCAGACGAAGGAGTTATTTACACTTTTCAATAAAGGTGATTTCTCTCCCATATTTTATAAGTTTTTTGACGGTAAACCAATTTTAATTTTATATCATAAAAAATTACTTCAAGCCAATCCTATTTGGAATCCTAAAGAGGCAGAACCTGCAAAATCTGTTATTCGAGGAAGTGATGTGTTTTTAAATCAAAATAAGGAAAAGATAAACTTAATTGTAGAGACAACGGATTATCAACTTTATGAATGGAATGGAGGATGGTAATTTTTGAGTTAACTAATTACATCACAAATTCCCATTAACTAATCCATCAATCACTAACTTTTAGTTTCAATCATCAAAAAGCAATCATTCGGTTCATCAGAAGTATTTTCAATGGTAATATTATACTTTCCATTGTTGCCTGTTTTAAATTTCACCAAACGGGCATCTCCAATATTAAGGCTTTTACCCACTTGTTTTTTAAGGTTATTTAAAACAAATAAACGCAATTGATCCCCAACTCTTACGGATAGCGTTACCCGTTTATTTTTATCAAAATTAGTCGCTATCGTCTTGCTATTTTTACCATATATTAAATAATTCTTTACTCGAATTTCATTGAACTGCTGCCCCATTTTTTGATATTTCGGCAAACGCTTTTCTAGTCGTTTGATTCTTCTCTTCATGCGTTTATCATCATAAGCTGTCATTTTTTTAGCGTCCTCTAGGAGTTGATAGACATTAAAAAAATCTTTATGCTCCAAAATCACTTCATTTTCATTTGGTGCATAAGCATCTTTTCCTTTCGCCGAAAATCGTCCAATTTGTGGATTACTAATTAAGATTTTAGCCGCTTTCACCAATGAAATTGGTTTTAGGTTATCATATCCATCCTTAGCCAAAGCAAAAACGCTTTTAGCATGTTCAACGGTTGCATCGGCTGTTTTGTGTTGTGCAAATAAGGAGATAGTTGTAAGAAAAGTAAAAGCAAGTATAGTCCATTGTTTCATAAGCTATAAAATTCCAAATTTCAAATTCCAAATTCCATTTACACACGAGTTTGTAATTTGAAATTTTGGGATAAATTGAGTTTAATAGAAAACGTAACGAGTATTCCGTCTTATTGTGTCATTTGTTAGATGAAGATAAGATTTTATTAGATGGAATTATAGTTTTAACTGCCGATATAATTTATATCGGCAGTTAAAACTATAATTATCGCTCAATATAATTTTCACTAGATAAGGCTTGCACATCTTCTAGCGTGTAGAAATCTGAATAGACTATTTTTATCCATGGCACAGCCTCCCCTGTATTAGAGATTCGATTAATTTCTTTTTCAATAAATCTACCCTGCGCATCATACTTTAGGTTTTCTGTATAGGTCAAGCCCCTATCGACCCAAACAGTTTTATATTTTCCTTTCTTGTTCTTTTTTGAAATAGGCCGTTTACTATAAATCTTCTTCTGTACGACTTGATTTACATCATTGTATACAACCTCAATATCTATTTTTCTATCAGTATCTAAAATATTGATTACCTTGTTTAAAGAATCATAAGTATATTGATATGTGTAGGTTCTGTTAGTTAATCCATCAAAATACTTACGTTTTACCAATAAACCATCCTTTTTGAAGTCTTGCCAATTATCATTTTGTTCTTCCAATAGAAATTTCAGAGAATGTATCCGTGTATTTCTTTCGTAACCATTATGTTTTTCTCGCTCAGATATATTACCATGCATATCTAAAAGGTTTATTACATGGTAATCATACTGTTGTTCTTTTCGATTATAAGCGTAGTAAGTTTCCTTTTTAGGATACTGTTCATATTCCTTCACATTATCCGTATATTTTATAGCAATAGCACTAAGGTGTTTTTCTCTAATATAAAAATCGACATCACCATCAATATCCGTAATGGCATCACTAGTGTGTTTTTTCCCTAATATCATGACCCCATCTGCACCTATTTCTCTCGCCTTTTGTCTTACCTGTTGCATCATCTCTCCATAGGCTGTTGCATCAAAATTAGTTACTTCCAATGTTGCCATTTTAATGTATGGCTTTTTAGGTTTTTCTCCATCTACGAATAGCGGAATATGATTATCGTGTTTGACTATTGGCACGGGATTAATATACCCTACTCGTAATACACCAGAATTCTCACTAAAAGGATAGATACGTTGATAGCCTGTTATACAGGAGGTTTGAATAACTAAAATTAAGCCGATACCAAACTTTACAATTAAATTTTTCATAGTTTTAAAATGAGTTAATTATTTGACAATCTCTTATATGTTTTAAACACCTAAATGAGGCTTTTGCTTAAATTACTCTACATATTTATCATTCGATAAAGTCATTAAATCTGCTTTGGTGTAAAA
>CAYLSF010000243.1:0-8188 GCA_964385675.1 uncultured Saprospiraceae bacterium | reverse complement strand
AATTCAGGACGTGTATTTTTAGATGACGAAGACATCACAGCACTTCCAATGTACAAACGAGCTCAAAAAGGAATTGGCTATTTGCCACAAGAACCCTCTGTGTTTCGTAAACTCTCTGTAGAAGATAATATTAGGGCCGTACTTGAAATGACTAATTTGTCAAAAGCCGAACAAGACGCCAAGTTAGAGGAATTAATCAATGAGTTTACCCTACATAAAGTTCGTAAAAGCAATGGTGATACGCTTTCAGGGGGCGAGCGCCGCCGTACAGAAATCGCTAGGGCTTTAGCGGTTTCACCGAGTTTTATATTATTGGATGAACCTTTTGCGGGTATTGACCCGATTGCAGTACAAGATATTCAATATATTGTAGCAAAACTCAGAAGAAAAAATATTGGTGTTTTAATTACCGACCACGATGTACAAGCTACCCTTTCTATTACTGATAGGGCTTATTTAATGTTTGAAGGTGGAATTTTGAGAGCAGGTACACCAGAAGAATTAGCCGCAGATGAAGTCGTGCGTCGTGTATATATTGGTAAAAACTTTGAGTTAAAACGAACCATCATAGAATTTGACGATGAGCCAGAAGCCCAATAAAAAAGTGGTGGTATTGCCTTATGATCCTCAATGGGCAATTACTTTTAAAGCGTTACAAACCATCTATCAACATCATTTAGGTGATTTAGTAATGGCGATTGAGCATGTGGGTAGTACCTCTGTCGTTGGGTTGGCAGCAAAGCCGATTGTAGATATGGACATTATCGTTGAAGATAAAATTAAGCTACAAGCGGTTCTCCAAAAAATGACCAAACTCGGCTACTATCATGATGGAGATTATGGTATAGTCGGGAGAGAAGTCTTAAAACAAACGGATTATACCGTTCCTTTTACAACTCCTAAAAAAAACTGGGGCAAACACAATTTATATGTTTGTATTCAAGGAGTGGCCAGTCTAGAAAACCATCTTCAATTTCGTAATTACCTAAGACTACATCCCGAAAAAGTAAAAGAGTACGCTGAATTAAAGCTAGAATTAGCTCAACGATTTCCCTATGATATAGACCAATATATAGAACGTAAAACTCCTTTCATTACTGATATACTCGCTAAAACAGGGTTTGATACCAAAATAATTGATGATATAACGGAGCAAAATCGGGTTAAATAAATCTATGTAAAAGTCGTCTGTTTTACAAGAAACATCAAAAAATCAACAGTTACTATTTGTATAAAACTGAGTGCTTTTATTTCCAATAAAATGTAAAACACTCTTTATTAAATTTTTATAAAAACTTTGAGTAATCAGAATATGTACTTTTTGAACCACAAAGAAACAAAGAACACATAGAGTATATTCAAAAAAGTGACGCTCGATTAAATTAACATTTCTTTGTGTACTTCTTTTGTGACCTTTTTCCCGATAGCTATCGGGATATGTGGTTCAAAATATTTTTTATAGGAAACCCGTCTTTATTAAAGAGTTATTTAAAAAAATCACCTCTTACCATCTAACCTTTACCATCCAACTAAAAAATTCAATCCGTTTTTTACATTTCTCAAACATTGTTTCCTATCTTTGATTTACTTCGATAAATAAACTAAGGTCTATTCCGTATCTACCACCTAACTAAAAATATTTGTTTATCCGCCTATTTTATAATGGATTGAAAGCAGCAAAGGCTTCAAAAATAGCCAACTATGAATCGATTGAAATTTTTTGTTGAAAGTATTAAAAATATCAAAAGTACGGGTACCGTCACCAAAAGTTCACAAGTGTTGTGTCGTAATATGATTAAACACATTGACTTTAGTACAGCAAAATGTATTATAGAATTAGGTGCCGGTGATGGTGTCATTACAGAACACATCCTAAAAGCAATGCACCCTGATGCAAAATTGATTGCCTTTGAAGTATATCCTCCTTTTTGGGAAATTTTAGAAAAAATTGATGACCCTCGATTTATATTAGTGAAAGAATCTGCGGAGTATATTCAGAAGCATTTAGATATTCATGGTTTTGAAAAAGCGGATTATATTGTTTCGGGTTTACCGATTGTTAATCTTCCTAAAGAATTAGGCTATAAGATAGTACAAGCAGCGCATGATAATTTAAAAGAAGGCGGTGTATATAGTCAGTTTCATTACTCTTTATTGGCAAAAAAAATCTATGAATCCGTTTTTGGAAATGTAAAAATGCAATTAGTTCCTTTGAATATTCCACCTGCTATTGTTATGCGTTCGGTGAAGGAGTAATGATTTAGTGCTTAAACATAACTGATTCTAGCTAATCGCTTCACTATCTTATCGGGATCTCTATGATGAGCAATTATTTTATCATAATATAATAAATCAAGACAATAGAGTTCATTGTTTTGAAACTGTTGAGTTACTGTCACGCTCCCCATTTCATCAAATTTTGCGTGCAGCCTCAATCGACTTAACATATACATTTTGTCCTCTACCAAATATTCAATAACATGATAAAAAGGACTTCCTGCTTGTCTAATACAGGATAAAAATACTGGACTTTGTAAGTAATATAAATCTGCCTGTTCTAAATAGGCAATGGGAAAAGGTGGATATAATAGTCTTTGATAAGGAATGTTTTCTTTATCAAGTAGCACTTCTACTTCTTCTAAATGATGTCTCAGCACATCTGCCATCAAGGTCTGTTCCTCCAGTTTTTCCATCGAACGCCACTGCCCCTTCCAGTTATAAAACTGCATTTTCCCTAATCGTAATTTATAATCAAAAGCATCTGACCCTTTCAAAATATAACCTGGATAGTAATATTTTAACTCATTTTCTACAGCAAAATTCACCTCTTTCAGCATTGTATAAAGTCCTAAACTATATGCCGAATAATCTTGATGAAAAAGCCCCAATAAACTAGCTATACTTTTTTGACCTTTATCAAAGAAACTTAATGCCACTAACCTATCGCCATCATATACCGCTACCTCGTATGTATTAAAAATCTCGTATTCCCAATAAAATTCGCCATAAAAAAAATCCTCTAACGAAGCGTATAAAAAGCCTTTAAACCGTGCTTTATGCGACTGATATAATTCTTCTTTTACATCATCTATATAGGCAGGACGAATTACTGTGGTAAACCGTTCATCATTTTTTCGAATGATTTTACGCAATCGCTTTGAGGGTTTATAGTCACTCAATCGAAGCCGAATATTGACCACAGAGTAGAAATCATCTTCCAAACAAAGCAATTTAGTTCGGAAAAGCATTCTGCAATTCCGAAACCATCCTCCTGCTAAATAACGGTCTAGCCGAGCAGCAGACAACGCCTTGGGATAATAAAACTCTACTAACATAACTCTTTGACCATCTAATTTAGGTCTTATCAATTGGTTTTTAATTTCAATAAGTCAGTTTTAGCAAAAATACAGATTTTAGTCCGAGTCATTGGTTTCTATTAACCTTTTTTAAGATTAAACCACCGGTTTTGTCCGATTCTATATTTTAAATCTTTATTTTTGAAAAAATGATATATGAGTTTTCTATAATTTATTCTAATACACTTTAATAGTTCAATTCATGATTAAAAACTTCATCCTTATATCCACAATCATTTTTATGGCTTGTCAATTTAACAATGAACCATCTTATGATGCCCCTCTACTGATAAATAATTATACCAAAAGAATTAATCGGTATCTCAATAAATCAGATGACGTCTGGAATCATATTTTATTGAATGAGGAAGGTATTCAAATCTTTGCATCTTTCGATGATAAAACAACACAACAACCCGAATTTACATTACATTGGAAAGATGTAGAAACTTATAGAAACCTACTAGAAAATAATCCGAATGAAGCCTTTCAATGGTATAAAACAAACCATCAAATTTCTAAAGAAGTAGCTATTCCCAGTTCAACTATAGATACTTTAAAATATGGTGATTTAGATAGAAATTTACCCTTAAAGGGTTTTAGAATCGCACTAGATGCAGGGCATATTGCAGGAAATTTACCTTTAGCAGAGTTGGAAGGAAAAAACATTCAAATGAGATTAAGAGGTAGAAAAGGGAAAGGCAAAAGCAAAGGTCGAAAAGTTGCCTTTTTTGAGTCTGAACTCAATTGGTACACCGCTCGAATCCTACAACTAAAATTGGAAGAACTAGGAGCAACCGTTTTAATGACGAGAGATGCTTATGATAAAACTGCCTTTGGTCAAACCTATACAGAATGGTACGCAAAATATGATACTACGCCCAAACCTCGCCCTCAATTATTATTTCACCGTTATTTCAAACATGAAGATAATAAAGAACGTATCGCTAAAATTAATGCTTTTCAACCACATTTGACGCTAATTATACATTACAATGTAGATGCGAATAATGCACCATGGAAACAACCGACCAAACAAAACGCTAGTATGGCTTTTGTAGGCGGTAGCTTTATGCAAGGTGAATTATTTGATATCGAACGTCGATTCAATTTTTTAAGATTGCTACTAACGCAAGATATTGAGCGTTCTGTCGATTTTTCTAAAGCTGTTCTAGATGAACTTAATAAACAGTTAGCAATTCCATCCATTACCCCTGAAAATGATCAAGCCTTTTTAGAACGTAGCTCTATATTGACTTCTGCACAAGGGGTGTATGCTCGAAACTTGGCATTATCTGCAAGAGTACATGGTACGCTATGTTATGCTGAACCACTATATCAAGATAATGAAGCAGAGGTAAGATTTCTAGCTAAAAGAGATTATGAAGTAGATGGTCGAAAAGTCTCTGGACGTCTAGCAGATGTAGCCGAGGTCTATTTTAAAGCTATTGTAGAATATCTGAAACAGCAACGTATGGTTAAATCAGTTAAAGAAACGGATCGGAAATAATAGATTCCCTTAATTCCTATTTAAATTTGCTTTCAATACAATAGCTTATGAAAAAATTTGAAACCTATCGAGGAGCTGTAGCAACTTGGGAATGTGACTCTAATAATCACATGAATGTGATGTACTACATCAATAAGTTTGAGTTAAGTGGTCGTCAATGTTCAGGCAAACTAGGGATTAATCGTACTTTTTTAGAAGAGCATGATTATGGTATAGCAGTAGTTGAGCAAAATATTAAATACTTCAAAGAAGTGATTGAAGATGATTTATTACATATAGAAAGTCATTTAGTCAGCTATACCCACAAAGTATTTACGGTAATACATGAAATGTATCATTCTGATACCTTGAAAAAAGTAGCCCAAATGGAAGTAAAGCTGGTATTATTAGATAAAAAATTACGCAAAGCCGCTTTTTTACCTAATGAACTTCAAGAAAGCTTTGATAAATTGCTATAAGATTACCTCTAAAATACTACATGGATTATCGTAATACATAAATATACGCCTGCATAACTTGATCATTTTCAAGGGTCACAGTAGTCAATATTCGTTCATATTCTGAACCTTCAAAATCATCTAATACCGTCCAGTTCTCTTCCAAATTATCGGAAATAAATACGTAGCCTTCTACCTTGTTTCCATTTTCATGAAGCTGAATACCTGGATAGCCCATAGCTGCGCCCCATCCTGCTTCATGTAAATAACCTCTTACGCTTCCTTTTGCCCAATTTCCTCCAATTTTTGTTAAAACATGCTCATTAGGACGATTTGGCGCTAATGTTCCGTACACAAATAGTTTATTAACCATATCTAGATTATTTCAATCTCGAAATTACAAACTATTCCTTATTTTTGAAATATCAATTTATACAAAATCAATGGTTTATAATATGGCTACTAAAAAACGTCGTTGGGGTTGTTTTCGCATTTTAGGAATTTTATTTCTTGTAGGTTTAGTTACATTCATCTGGTGGTTAATGCCTCGTTTAGCGATTTTAACGGGTTATGCTGCTAAGGAAACTTGTTCTTGTGTATTCGTAGCTGACCGCTCAGAAGCTATCACTAAATTAGAAGATGCCGGTTATTTTCCAATTAGTTTAGCCAGTACCGATATTGATTTTGAAAATAAAATTGTAACGAGTAGTCTATTAGGTTTGGGTACTAAAACGGCTATTTATAGAGCAGGACTCGGTTGTGCATTAAAAGGCGATACAGAAATTCAAACGATTCAAAATCAAGGCTATTCTCCTCCAATTATACCCCGTCCAGATTCACTTTATTTTCCCTATGGAACGCAATTAGTAGATACTATCCCTAACAATGTAGATACAGCTCAAATTCAAAAAGCCCTTGATCTTGGTTTTGAATCTAAAGGGACAAGAGCGATTGTTGCGATTTATAATAATCAAATTATCGGAGAACGTTACACCTTTGATAAGGACACTCGATTACTCGGCTGGTCTATGACTAAAAGCATTACAGGCTCACTAATTGGAATTTTAGTTAAAGAGGGTAAACTCAAGATTCATGAACCGCCGCCTATTCCTGCTTGGCAAAAGGATGATAGAAAACATATTCACTTACACCATTTGATGCAAATGAGTAGTGGTCTAAAATGGTGGGAGTTTTATTTTGATTTATCCAATGCGACTAAAATGTTGTACAAATCTAGTGATTATGGTAAATATGCGATGGAACAACCTGCCGAATTTCCACCTGATTCTGTTTGGGAATATTCTAGTGGAACGACTAATATTTTATCCGAAATTATTGAACAGCAATTTGATAATCAGCAAGACGCACAACAGTTTGCTAGAACGGCTTTATTCAATAAATTAGGTATGAATTCCATGATTATAGAAGCGGATGCTTCAGGTACACATATTGGTTCGTCCTTTGGATGGGCAACGCCTAGAGATTGGGCAAGATATGGCTTATTGCATTTAAATGATGGCGTTTGGAATGGTGAGCGAATTTTACCTGAAGGTTGGGTGGAATATGTTACAACACCTGCTAGACAGTCTGAAGGAAAATATGGTGGACAAATATGGCTTAATCACTCGAAACACTTTTTACCTGATAATCCTTCTGATACTTACATGTTTAATGGCTTTAATGGGCAGCACGTTATTGTTATTCCTTCTAGAAATGTCGTCATTGTCAAAATGGGTTTAGACTCTATGGGTGGTGTTGATTTAAATAAATTAGTGACAGAAATTTTAAAAGGGATTCAAGATAAATAAAAATAAATGGCTAAATTGTTATCGCCTATCGACTCATTGTTAAATTGTTTTAAAATATTGAGCAATGGATAACATTCAATTAAAGATAAAAAAGCATCAAGAAGTGTTAACTGAATACCTAACGGAATTAGCAAATTTCTACAATAATGCTTTAGGTAATGTCTTTACTCATCAAGCCATTATAGATACAAAAAATAATCATTTTCAACTTGTGATGCTCGGATGGGATAACCAAGATTATTATACATATTTGGTATTATTTCATCTTGATATTCACCCTAAAACAGGAAATATTTGGATTCAACAAAATAATACAGAAATTGATATAGATATTGAGTTGGAAAAGAGGTCTAATATTCCTAAAAAGCATTTTGTTTTAGGCTTTCGTCCTGATTATGTAAGAGAGCATTCCGACTATGCAGTAGCTTAAAATAATATTAAAATAATATTCCAATGGCAAAATTTTTCAATAAACTCTCCTCTACCCTAATTGAATTTATAGGGCAACAAAAAATGTTCTTTGTAGGTACGGCTGCCGCAGATGGACGCATCAATGTATCTCCGAAAGGAATGGATTCTTTACGAGTGTTAGATGGTAATCGTTTAATTTGGTTAAACCTAACAGGAAGTGGTAACGAAACAGCCGCTCATGTTTTAAATAATGGTCGAATGACGATTATGTTTTGCTCTTTTGAGGGCAATCCTTTGATTTTAAGATTATATGGTACAGCTAAAGCTGTTCACCCTAGAGACGAAGCATGGGAGGAATTAGTCAATGATTTTCCTGACTATGGAGGTAAGCGTCAAATCTTTGATATGCACATTGAGTCCGCTCAAACCTCTTGTGGATTTGCAGTTCCGCTATACGATTTTCAAGAACATCGGGATATTTTAGACAAATGGGCGAATAAAAAATCAGAGGGTGAACTAAAAGAATACTGGGCTAAAAAAAATACCACAAGTATTGATGGTTTAGAAACGGGTATTTTAAAATAAAAATATTATCATAAAGAAGACAGATCTGCCGATTACTATCGATATCGCTGTCAGAGATTAGAAGACAGATAATTTTCATTA
>CAYLSF010000242.1:4960-8202 GCA_964385675.1 uncultured Saprospiraceae bacterium | reverse complement strand
ATGAAGTATTGACCATCAATGAGTTGCTAAGCGTTCATTAAAGAGTTTTTAAACAACTTCTTATATAAATATAATTTGATTTATTTCAAAAAATGCAAATTTACAACTTATGAGCTAGAAGGACAAAATAATAAGAGGAAGCATCGAAAACGATACTTCCTCTCACAAAAATTAATTATAAAACTGATATAACCTACCTAATCAATTCTCAAATTATCGGGAACAGCAATAGCCTCTACCATATCCCAAATAATTTGACCTGTTTTTTGATCTACGATACGAATTTCAACACGTCTATTTAGTTGTCTTCCTTCAGGTGAATCGCCACCTGCCGTTGCATTTTTAGCCACAGGACGATCTTCTCCATACACTTGAACATCCAAACGAGAACTAGCAATTCCTTTTCGGACTAAATAATTCTTCGTTTTATTCCCTCTTCGCTTAGATAGACTAACGTTGTATTCCTGCGATCCGATGGCATCCGTATGAGCATGCAATTCAGCAGAGTAGCCTGGATTTTGAGATAGAATAGATTGCAACTTATCCAACTGAACAGTAGAAGCATCTCGCAAGAAAGAACGATCAAAGTCAAAGAAGATATTCTTAACAAATAAATCGCTCACAGGTGCAGGCGTAGGATTATCAATATTCGTGAAATTAGCATCACCCGGATCTGAGCAAGAACGCTTACATAATTCTCTAATTTCGGTCATATTAACAACTCTAGAATACTCAAAACCCGCATTTCGAGCTTTCAATAGATTTTTTTGAGCAAAATCTTCCGTTACGAATGGTCCTAAGTAATAACGATAAATATTGTTGTGGTCTTTTTCTAAATAGACCCCTGGTACATTTTTAAACGTTTCCATGGGTACAGGATCAGAATAAGCTGCTACTTGTACCGCATAGTCTTGTGCATTCACTGTGCCTGCCATACCAAACAGGACTGCAAATAATAAGTAAAGATATTTTTTTGGCATAGTCTTGAATTTTATAAGGATACAGATTTACATATCCATACAAATATAAAAAAATATAATATAAATTAGAATTTTATCTATGCTCAATAAGGAAAAGTCGTATCTAATCTAGTCTCGTGTCTCGCAGTGTACTTTTCTTTAGGTTGTAAATTTTTCTCCCACATTCTTTTCTAAATTCTTTAGCATCCTTCCGTTAAACGAATGCTAAAACCAATTGTTACTTATTCCATAAAAAAATTACGCCTCTTTATCACTAAGTGATAGCAAGGCGTAATTTATAGACTTCTATGCAAATTTTAAATTTATGCTCTAGCGTTTTATAAAACGTACTGTTTTTATTGTACCATTTGCTCTAGCAATTTGTAAAATGTATTGTCCTGTTACTAATTTATTTGTCCTCAATTGATACTCCTTATTCAATATTTGAAATTGCTGTATGAGTTGTCCTAGTGTATTATAAATTTTAGCTTGTCCTTGTCCGTCGATGATGGTTAATTGGTCGCTTACTGGATTTGGGAAAATTTGAATTGCCTTATCAAACTGCTCTCCTATTGTGATGGTAACAATTTTAGAATACTCATATTTCCCATCAAAATCTAATTGCTTTAAGCGATAGTAGTTTACACCGTTTATAGGCTTTTCATCAATAAATTGATAATTAGAAACTTCTAAAGTTGTTCCTTTACCTTCAACATAGCCTATTTGTTCAAAGTCAATACCATTTGAAGAACGTTCTACTTCAAAACCGCTATTGTTTATTTCACTTGTCGTTTGCCAAATAAGTAACGTTTGTTTATTGATAATACTTCCTTTAAAATACGTCAGTTCAACAGGAAGTACTTCTAACAAAGTAATAGTTTCACTCGCCAAAGCAGTAGTTGGAGAAGCACACGGCTCATTACTGGTTAAAGTCACACTAACAATATCATTAACGGATACTATTGCACTATATGTATTGCTATTTGTTCCAACATTACTTCCGTTCAATTGCCATTGATACGATGGACTTGCACCACCATTTGTTGGATTAGCAGTAAATGTAGAACTTGTCCCAGCATAGAGAGTTCCATGCGTAATAGAAACAGATGGTACTACCGCTCCTGTTAAACTTACACCATCCACCCAGTTAGAATTATTACCACTTAATTGAAAATTATTAAGTGTTCCTGTATTGCCATTTCCAGAGTTATCTGTTGGAGTATTATTACCACTATTATTTCCGTTCGGTGCGGCTTGATTAAAATTATAATATGCTATCAGTCCTGTTTCGTTCCCTGTTAACTCACAATTCATTCTTCCTTGAATTTCAGCTTCTGTTCGAGCAGTATTCCAAATTCTAACCTCATCTATCACCATATTGTGAAATGTCCCTAAGTTAGCATCTGCACCAATTAATAAGTTCGTTATATCAGAAGGTGTTGTAGCAGGAATAGTATTATTTAGATAGGTTAAGGCTTGCTCTACGCCATTCATATAGCATTTCAATTTATCTTGATTAGTAGCTCCTGTACCATCAAAAACATATGCAATATGTGTCCAAGTATTGGTCGTAAGGATAGAACCAGTATAAGCCGCCCCGGCACTTCCATTTCTTGCAAAAAGAAATAATTCATCTCCCACTCCACGCGTATTAATTCCCCATCCACTTCCACCTGCATTGCTGGCGGACTCTTTAGTTAAAATACGCCCGAATGGTGTAAGTGCATTGAATTTTACCCAAACCTCCATTGTAAGTTTGCTTTGACCATCCATTGCATCAATATCTCCACAATTTACATAATCATTCGTTCCATCTAAATCTAATCCAGTTGCAGGGGCTGCAGCTAACGAAGTAATAGTTTCACTCGCCAAAGCCGTAGTTGGAGAAGCACACGGATGATTACTGGTTAAAGTCACCCTAACAATATCGTTAACTGATACTATTGCACTATATGTATTGCTATTCGTTCCAACATTACTTCCGTTCAATTGCCATTGATACGATGGTGAATCACCACCATTTGTTGGTGTTGCTGTAAATGTGGAACTTGTTCCCGCATAGAGAGTTCCATGTGTAATAGAAACGGATGGCACGACCCCTGTGAAACTTACACCATCCACCCAGTTAGAATTATTACCACTCAATTGAAAATTATTAAGTGTTCCTGTATTGCCATTTCCAGAGTTATCTGTTAGAGTATTATTACTACTATTATTTCCATTCGGTACGGCTTGATTAAAATTATAATATGCTATCAGTCCTGTTTCGTTCCCTGTTAACTC
>CAYLSF010000242.1:0-4860 GCA_964385675.1 uncultured Saprospiraceae bacterium | reverse complement strand
ACAATATCGTTAACTGATACTATTGCACTATATGTATTGCTATTCGTTCCAACATGACTTCCATTCAATTGCCATTGATAAGATGGTGAATCACCGCCATTTGTTGGTGTTGCTGTAAATGTGGAAGCAATACCATTGTAAGCGATGCCAGATATATTTACTGAGGGTATTAAATTATTACTTTCTACGGTAATTGTTGCATTCCCAGACATAGTTCCAGGACAACTCTCTGCTATTGTGATAGCTTGAACCGTATAAGTTCCAGAAGTCGTTTGATTCCCAAAACTAATAGCCGAACCTGAGCCTGCTATAGGGCTCCCTATATCGCTTCCATTTAGTTGTAATTGATATTCTACTCCTATTTCTGAATTATCAAGTCCAACAGCCACACCTGTTCCGTCACAAGATACACCTCCATCTCCTGTTACATTATAAACTATTGGAGGAGTGCAAAAGGAATAAATTCTGGTATGTCCACTACCTGTTATTCCTCCATTTCCAGTATTCAATACAGCTCCAATTGCTACTGTACGACCATTGGAAGAAAGAGAGACTGAAGATCCTGATTGATCAAAAGGTGTCTCACCATCAATATCACTTCCAAGTTGCGTCCATGTACCACCATTATACTCATAGGCCCGTACATGTCCACTATAAATACCATTTCCACCATTAAATGGAGCTCCTATTGCTACTGTACTACCATCAGAAGAAAGAGAGACTGATTGTCCTGATTGATCACCAGCCACCTCACCATCAATATCACTTCCGAGTTGCGTCCATGTACCACCATTATATTCATAGACCCGTACATGTCCACTAACATTCCCATTTCCATCATTTCCTATTGCTCCTATTGCTACAATGGTACCATCGGAAGAAAGAGAGACTGATTGTCCTGATTGATCAAAAGCCGCCTCACCATCAATATCACTTCCCAATTGCGTCCATGTACCACCATTATATTCATAGACTCGTACATGTCCACTCCCACTCCCATTTCCACCATTAAATGGAGCTCCTATTGCTACTATACTACCATCGGAAGAAAGAGAGACTGAAAGTCCTGATTGATCATTAGCCGCCTCACCATCAATATCACTTCCAAGTTGCGTCCATGTACCACCAATATTTTCATAGACCCGTACATGTCCACTACTACTCCCATTTCCATCATTACTTGGTGCTCCTATTGCTACTGTACTACCATCGGAAGAAAGAGAGACTGAAAGTCCTGATTGATCACCAGCCGCCTCACCATCGATATCACTACCAATTTGCGTCCATGTACCACCAATATTTTCATAGACCCGTACATGTCCACTCCCATTCCCATTTCCATCATTACCTGTTGCTCCAATTGCTACTATACTACCGTCGGAAGAAAGAGAGACTGAAAGTCCTGACGCATCATAAGCCGCCTCACCATCGATATCACTACCAATTTGCGTCCATGTACCACCAATATGTTCATAGACCCGTATATGTCCACTACCATTTCCATTTCCATCATTAAATGGAGCTCCTATTGCCACTATACTACCATCGGAAGATAAAGCTACCGATGCTCCTGAACGGTCATCAGCCGCCTCACCATCAATATCTCCACCAACTTGTGTTTGAGCAAAAGTTAGTTGACTTATGGTGAGTAAAACTAATATTAGTAAAAGTCCTAATTTTTTTTGTACTAAAGTTTTCATAGTAAAATTGATTAGTTAAGGGATGAGGAAATAAATAACCTACCCCAAATGACGCAGGAAAATTTTTAGGGTTCAAGGCACATTTGACGCACATAGTCGGCTATGTAAGGAAAATGTAACGCTGAACAATGAAAATTTGACAAGTCTGACGGGTAAATTATTTGTTGCGTCATCCCTAAATACTGAGTTCTAAAAATTTGACAGGACAAAACTAGAGGGCATATTATCGGAAAAGAAAAAACGGATGGGGGTGTCTTGTGTAGCAAGAGGGTGTATTTCGTGCAGGATGTATTAAGCACTAATAATCAATCACTTAAAGTGACAAAAAGAATTGTAGAAAGAATAAATTATAGGTATTCTGATGGTGAACATCCAAAGCGTTGCTTGAATTTTCTTGAAAAAGCTTTAACATCACTAATACCGATAGCCGCGGCAGCAGCCTTTACAAGTGTTACTTGTTTGGTTTGAAGGAGTTCACGAGCATAGACGAAACGAATATTTTGAATATATTCAGAAGGTGTTACGCCTACTTCTGATTTTAACCGTCGATTAAGGACATAGCGACTAATATTAAAATGCTCAGCAATGGAAGCTACCGAAAAAGTAGGTTCGCTGAGTTGCTCCTTGATATAAGTTTCTAATTCTATTAACCAATCAAGAGAAGTCGCAGTATCGATGGATGTATTATTTTCTGTTGTCTGTTGAACCGTTTTCTGTTGAGCAGTTTGTCGGACAGTAGCATTGATAAGGAGATTATAAATACGTATCAGTAATTCTTCTTTCAAAAAAGGTTTGGTCAGATAATCATCTACTCCTATCCGGAGCATTGCCAATCGATTTTTATCGCTCGCTCTTGCAGTCAATACAATCGTTGGAATTTTATAAAATCGTTTATCCTTTTTTAAGATATTCATCAACTGAAAGCCATCCATGATAGGCATCATCACATCAGAAACAATCAAATCGGGTAGTATTTCTTGTTGATTTAGATAATCAAGAGCTTGTTTTCCGTTAGACTTTATGATAATTTGATACAGTGGTTCAAGTAACAAACTTAGGTATTCTTGTACTGCAAGATTATCTTCTACTATGAGTATAGTAGCGTGATGAGATATGCTTTTATCCTGTACAGGTGTTTCCGTTTTTAAAGATGTTTTTACATCTTCTATCATTGGATGATTTTCTAATGCTTCAATTCCTGAGGTAGTACTATGGATTATTCTTTGCTGAATCGGAATTTCTACTCGGAAAGTACTTCCTTTATTTACTTCGCTTTCAACGCTTATAGTGCCTTGCATCAGTTTCACCAATTCTTTACAAAGTGCTAAACCAATTCCTGTACCACCTTTGAGGTGTTTTTGTCGAGATTGATAGTAACGGTTGAATATTTTAGATAAATCTTCTTTAGGAATACCTACGCCATTATCATTCACCATGACAATAATGTACTCCGTACTGGTTTGAAAAAACAGTTCCACTACTCCATGGTGTCCTGTAAATTTCAGCGCATTAGATAGTAGATTATTGCATATGGTTTCTAGTTTTTCGGAATCCATTCGGAGATATAATTCTTTTGATTCAGAGTAGTTAAATCTTAATTGTATGTTCTTTTGTTCTGCAACAGACGCAAACATCGAAATTAAGCGATTCAAGAATGGATATATCAGAAGTGGTTTTTCTTCTAAAGTTAACTCTTTAGCTTCTAATTTCGTTAAGTCCAATATTTCGTTAATCAGATAAAGGAGTTTTCCACTATTTTTATAAATGACTTTAAGCAGTTTTTGGCGTAGATTAGGAGCTACTTCTTCTTGTAATAACTGCTTCGAAGGAGCGATAATCATGGTCAAAGGTGTTCGTAATTCATGAGAAATATTAGCAAAAAAAACAGATTTGAGTTCATCAAGTTCTGCTAACTCTTTCGCTTGTTGTTCTATCAACTCCTTATCTCTCAGAATGGTTGCTGTTCGTTTTGATACTTCTTTTTCCAATAAGATGTTGCGTTGTCTTAAGCTATTGATTTGCCAGTATATTACAATAAATAGTAATAATACAGCTAAAAAAATAAACCACCATCTTAAATAAAAAGGACGAATAACGCGTATCGGAATTTCTAAAATACCATTTCCAAATTGCCCATTGGCAAGGAGTGCTTTTACTTGCAAGGTTTGATTGCCAAAAGGTAATCGTCCTAGCGTCAATTCATCACTACTCATCCTTGTCCATTGTGTTTCTTTTCCTCTGAGGCGATAATAATAGACTGCATCTTGGTTCCAATCGTAATTATTCAAACTTAATAAAAGCGTGAAATATCGGTCGTTGGGCTTTAATACAATACGATTATTGAGCAAATAATTACTTGTAAGGTTTTCTAATTGATTGGTTTTTCCTAAATATTGTTGTAGTTCGATGACAATGGGCTGAGCTGCGGTTTCTTTTTTTAGCTCATCCTTAAAGTTTTTAGGATGGAAATAGGTGACACCATCAACGCTACCAAAATATAATGTACCATCTTCATCTTGAAAATGAGAAATTCGGTTGAACTCATTGGTTTGTAATCCATCTTTAATATAGTATATTTTAAAGTTGTGTTTTTCTTTGTCGAATTGAACCAAACCATTATCCGTTGACATCCATAAATGTCCGTAGTTATCTTCATAAACGCCATGTATAGAATTGGTCATCCCATTATGAAAATCGAATACTTGGCTTTTATGTGTTTTATAATTCCATTGGATTAATCCTTTTTGACCAGTTGCCAACCAAAATATATCTTTATCTTTATCGTGATGAATATGTCTAAAATCATTTGCTGGCAAAAAATATCGTTCTTTATCTTTTGCCGAAAATCGCTCAAAAACACCTAAACTGGGATGATACCTATAAATGCCTGAAGTAGCTGCAAACATCAAAGTATCGTTTTCTAACTCAAAGAAATCATAAATAAAATTACCTGTTTTGGAGGTTAACTCATGATAACTATTACAGTTGATAGTATCTATTTGTTGATTAGTACTATTAAACTTATAGAAGCCACTTTCTGCAAATAATATATTCCCTTCACTATCTTCAAATAATTGCCAAGCTACAGATGGAATATTGTAATCTTTAATTGTTTTGTTTTCAAAATCTGAAAAGCAGGCTATTTTATTTACCATCTGTT
>CAYLSF010000241.1:0-8225 GCA_964385675.1 uncultured Saprospiraceae bacterium | reverse complement strand
AATCACTTGACTTTCAAATAAATATTAACCTACAAAATTGTAGAACACAGCGAAAATATTGTATTAAAAAAGCCTTCTCAATCCAATGAGAGGGCTTTTTTGATCTAAAAATCAACTTTTTTAAAAAAAATTAAAAAAACTTCCAAAAATCGTGTGTCATTTGGTAACCTCACAACATAAAGAAGGCGACAACTATAATTATTAACCACTAGGTTTAAAAAATGAATATGAGATTTTTAATATCACTTATACTTGTAATAGCATTTACAGGATTCAATTTTACACTAAATGCACAAACAGGTCAATCTGTAGCAGATGCCATACCTGTAGATTTTACATCTTCTAATACGGTTACTTTCAATAATGTGAGTTCCCAAAATAGTCCTCATCACGCTACAGGAATGCAAGGAGCATGTAGTGCGATTAATTGTTGTAGTACGATTGTCTATAAAGTTACCACGCATCAAGAAGGAGCATTATATGCTTATTCTAATAATTTTGTTGCACAATCTATGGGGATGATAGCTTACTCGGGGGCTACTACTGCTTCTACTAATAGTGATTTAACTTATTATACCAATGGGGGAACTAATATTGCTGGAAATCAATGTGGTTTTAGAGATACCTTATTTATAGGCAGAGGTTATAAAAGATGGTCTAATCCAGTACATTGGAGCGATAAAGCAACTTGGAATCCTGTTAATGGTGAGTACTCGCTTCCTGCGGGGACGTACTATGTCCAATTTTGGAATTATAATCAAGAACGTTCTACAGGTGGAGCTTCTGATTTGACTTTTGAGTTTATCCCTTCCTGTGTAGTTGACCAACCTGAAATAGAAGTAGAAGGCAATAGTGTTAATATTGCTATCGGTGATGATACCCCTTCTACTACGGATAATACCGATTTTGGTACAATGATAACAGGTGCTGCACCTGTTAGTAAAACATTTACCATAAAAAATGTAAGTGTTAACGATTTAGATATCAATAATACAACGATTACAGGGGATCAAGCGGCTAATTTTTCTATTACCGCTTCGCCTGCTGCTACCGTTTTAGGTAATTCTAACACGACATTTACCGTAGAATTTACCCCAAATACAGTAGGCGAAAACAATGCAACCGTAGTAATAACTAATACGGATTGTGATAGAGCTTCATTTAGGTTTGATTTAAGAGCTTTTGTGTTGGGAACTTCACCTTCAAGTGTAAGAGGAAATATGATTACCCTTGATGGTAGCAACGATTATGTAGAGATTAATAGTGTTGCATCTCATTTTGATGGTTTAGATGATTTCTCTTTTGAAGCATGGGTGTATGTAGATGGTGGTTTCACTGGAAAAGGTAGGATAATGGCTATTAATGATGGAGATAATGGTAATGGTTCTGGTAATTTTTTATTTACTGTAAATAATGGTGGTTTAGAAACTTTTGATGGTAACAATACGAGGTCTTACGGTTCTGCTGATTTAAAAGGTGCTTGGCATCATGTAGCGGTGACACATGATAATAGCGATTTTTGGGTTTATCTCAATGGAAAATTACAGGATACAAAGTCTGCATCTTTAAGTCAATTGACAAGCTCAAAGCGTTGGAGCTTGGGACAAGAATTTGATTCTGGTAATTCAACTTCTGATTTCTTTCAAGGTAAAATGGATGAAGTGCGTATTTGGAAAGATGTACGTTCACAAGAGGAAATCCAAACTAATATGAATCTCAGTTTTACGCAAGATCAAATCGCTAGTTTAGAAAATTTGGTAGCCTATTATCAATTTGATAATGATGATGCAACAGGAACGACAGATGGCGTTA
The DNA here is from genome assembly GCA_964385675.1 of uncultured Saprospiraceae bacterium. Lineage (GTDB taxonomy): Bacteria > Bacteroidota > Bacteroidia > Chitinophagales > Saprospiraceae > CAYLSF01. The sequence continues at coordinate 6,413 of CAYLSF010000241.1, read as the reverse complement.
AAGATTTATTGGGTAATCATGGTACCGTAAAAAATGGTGGTGTTTATAGTGCGTCAGAAGTAGCAGTAGGTAATGGAGTTTCTGAAAAACAAACGGTGAATACTACAGGAACTTATGATTTTTCTACGGTTGGTGTAGAATTAATGGTAAATGGAGGAACTGTTCCAAGTGGTGAGATTATAATCTCAAAAATAACTACGGAAGATCCTAAAAATATTTCTGCGGGGGAATTAGCTAATAATCCAACGACTTATTGGGTCATTAGAAACTTAGGAACAAATAATAGTGGATTGAATGTGGATGTTAAATTCAAATTTCAAGATGGTCAAATCGCAGATAATTTAACGACTAATCATAAAATACATAAGCGAGGTTCTAATGATTTTGATACGGGGGATTGGACAGATTTGACTCCAACGAGTGTAAGCTCTGCTGGTGGTGATAATCATATTACGGTGAATGTAACGAGTTTTAGTCAGTTTGCAGCTTCGTCAAGCACTTCGGATTTTACAGCCGTAGTACCTGTAGAATTGACTTACTTTACAGGGCACCTAACAACTGAAAACACCACACAATTAAATTGGCAAACGGCTAGTGAAATCAATAATCATGGTTTTGAAATACAGAGAGCAACTGGTAGTGGGCAGTTAGATAATAATTTAGAGTGGGAAAATATTGGTTTTGTATTGGGAGAAGGAAATACTGCGGAAACGATGAATTATGAATTTATTGATTTGCAACCTAAAGCAGGGATTAATTATTACCGCTTAAAGCAAGTGGATTTTGATGGTCGATTTGAGTACAGTAAAACTTTAAATATCGAATATCGAATATTGAATGATGAATTACGAATTTTTCCAAATCCAATTCAAAACGAATTAAATATAATGGATGGACAAGGTCTGGCTACAATTTATTCACTATTAGGACAGTCTATTAGAACATTTAATATTCAGAGTTCAACATTCAAAATTAATACTGCTAATTTAGCCAATGGACAATATATCTTATATATCCAAAGAGCAGATGGCAGTGTAGCTACAAAGCGATTTGTGAAATAATTAACCTATAAAACAGTAGAGCCGTTGCATTGCAACGGCTCTACTGTTTTTTATCTTGTTTTAGTAAGATAACTGCTTAGGGTTTTCTACTTATTACTCTACTCTCCTACATCCAAAACCAATCTAGCCCCATCGTTTCCCCCTTGAATACTGCCTGAATAATATTCCTGCATAGGCGATATATACCATTGATTGTAAAAAATGCTATTTACAGGTGTAGGTACTAAATGCGTTAGCATCAAGTGTTTAACTTTTGCCCGTTCTGCTAAACCACCTAATTCTGGAATACCGATATGATAATCTCGAATATCTCTCATAATGATTTCTCCAAAAGCAAATCCATTTTGTTTATTTGCATTTTCTAATCTTTCTATCATATCCATAGCCATCACTTCCGAAACGAGTACATCCGCATTTTGAGCTTGTTTTTCCAATGTCTCGCAGTATTTTGTATCCCCACTAATGACCACAGATTTACCTTTATACGTGACCTTATAGCCCACTGCAGGTTTTATAGGAGCATGATCCACAGGGAAAATTGTCACTTCTACGCCATCTTTATTATAAATTACAATTTGAGCATTCACCAAGCTATCACTAATTTCATAGGCTTTGGATGCAGATGAATCTGACGGCATCCATTTTTTACTATGGTGTGCCGTTCTATAACTATATTCCAATTCATAAGCGTCTTGCATACCGTTTACGATTTGATTTAACCCTTTAGGACCATAAATTTCTAAAGTATCTCTACGTCCCAAAATCCAACTTCTATCCATCATCAATGCCAAATCAGCATAATGATCAAAATGATAATGCGATAAAAATACAGCCTCTAATTCTCCTATTGGCAATCTCAATTTATCTATACTCATAGATGCACCATCTCCTGCATCAAACATTAAAAATTGTCCATTTACAAATACCCCTGTACAAGTTTGAGCCCTATTAGAAGGCATCGGACTTCCTGTTCCGATAAGAACTACCGTCATTTTATCTTTATCCAATAATTCTGCACGGGTTTCAGCGTTAGCTATTAGATTATTATTTAGCATTCTTGCGACTATCATATCCATATCTATAAAAGTATAAGCTAGTATGCCTAATAAGGCTAATACGCCTACAATCCACAATAGTATTTTTCTAATCTTCATTATATTATTTTTTTGATATAGACAAGTATTCTTTGCGTATTAAATGAACCCAAATTAACCATTTTTCTTAGAAATAATTAAAACGGTTCTTTCCAATCCTGCTCTTCGATGGTTTAATGATTTTTTGTACCCTGGCATTTTTTCTAAGTCAAATATACCTAAAGGGGTTGGATATTCCATAATTCCGATACCTTCCCAAGCCCCTTTTGTTAAGGAAGGCACATTGATTTCGATAATTGGCTTACCCATTCTACCTGCTAAAATCAAATTTCCACCCATCATCAGTACACTTCTTAAGGCAACCAAACCATATCGTCTATAATAAGCCGTTGCACCACTAACCATTGATTTGTCATTGGAATATTGTGCCTTTGGGTGCGATTGCAATAAATTAATCATATAGGCTTTAGAGGTTCTATTGTTTTGAAGATGGCGTATTATTTGTCCTTTTGTTGGTGCAATACCACCTTCTCCATCCATCGTTTTCAGTATTTCTTCTGCTGTTACTTTGGCTTCACGCCTATTCCAAAAACCAGCAAACGGTCTTAATAATTTAAAGATGGAAAGGATAAAACTTGGAGGGGTAGTTATCTGTACAGCAAACCCTTGTACGGCTTCTAATTCATCAGAATGAAGTCCTTTTTGCATAGCTTTATTTCGGGTTTCTACATTAGGAAATTTAAAAATAGCCGCATGTGTCCATGAATTTTCTGCTACACCAATAAAAGCATATTCACAGACTAACCATTGCAAACATGTAGCTTGATGTTCAGCAAATTGTTGTCGAGTAGTTGCCCCGTCATTATTGGCATCTTTAAATTTGAAAAAGTATAAAAAAGTAGTCCTGTTTTTAAGCTTAGTGGTCGCTTTTGTCGTATTTGGTAATATTTGATACATATTAATCTATTTTAAAGCTGCATTATAGATCAAGTAAAGGGTTTTCTTACAAAAACTTTGAGCAATTAGAACACATGTTTTTTGAACTCTGTCTGCCAACAGGCAGGCACAAAAAAATAATCCCAATATATATTTGGAACACAAAGATTATCTGTAAAAGAGTGATGCTTTGGCTAAATTAATATTTCTTGGTGGTCTTTTGTGTCTTTGTGGTTCAAAATATTTTTTATGATAAAACGCTTAATTTTTAAGGTGAATAAGGTAGTTTAAATACAGTAAAGAAAAGAATTCATGAAGAAGATATAAGCAAAAAGCGGAATTCACAAGATGCAAATTCCGCTTTAGAGTATAGTTAACGCTTTGAAACATAACATTATCCCAACAAAGCCTTATCCTTAATATAAGGCTGCTTATACAAACGCTTTTTAGTTGCACTATAAATAGCATTTGCTACAGCAGCACCCGCAGGAGGGAACGTCGGTTCGCCTAATCCTGTTGGAGATTCTCCATTTTCAACAAAATAGACTTGTACTTTTGGTGCTTCATTGGTACGAATTAAGCGATATTTATCAAAGTTATTCGCTGTAGGTACACCGTTTTCAAAACCAAAGTCTCCATACATCGAATGACCGACACCATCGACTACACCGCCTTCTATTAAGTTTGTTGCTGCCACAGGATTGATAACAATTCCACAATCTACGGCACAAACTACATTTTCGATTTTAGGTTTGCCATTGTTAAACGTAACCTCTGCGACTTCTGCTACATAAGTATTGTGAGAATAATAAACACTAAACCCTAAATGCTTATCGCCTCTATTTTTCCAATTGGATTTTTCAGCCGCCAATTTGACGACCTCAATAAAACGCTTTGGATCATAATTCCCTTTCTCCTTAGCTATTTTATCTTGTACTGCCTTAGTCGCTTCTTCGCCTTCTTTTTCTGCTGCCGCTAGTTCATCAGCATATTTGGCATCAATTGCTTCATAATTTTTAACCCCTTGTTCGTATATTTCTAAGCGTAAATCCACAGGATCTTTTTCAATAATCTCAGCGACTTCGTCAAAGAAAGATTGCTCGGCAGATCCTAAGAAATTGGTATAAGGCGCTCTCCATGCACCAATTGTAATATTGGAAGGCAATAAATGATTGTCAACTTGATAATTACTAATAGAACCCGCAGGGAAGTTATTCGGTAATACACCATACATATTAGAATTGACGGCCGCTTCTATTAATTGATACCCTGTAATTTGCTTATCCTTGATAGCTGCTTTGATTCTATACTTGATAGCAGGGCGATACGTACCCGCGGTCATATCATCTTCTCTGCTAAAGACCAATTGAATAGGCGTCCCCACCATTTTAGAAACTTGAACCGCTTCTAACGCAAAATCCCCGTATAATCGGCGACCAAATCCACCGCCCATACGGCTCATACCCACATGGATTTTTTCAAAAGCATTTGCATAAGCTTCTTTTACCTTAGCTTCTCTATCTTCAATGCCTTCAGGTACTTCTTCCACCATACCTAGCATATCGGCAATTCGGCTTCTAGTCCATTCTGGCGTTTGAATTGGCCCGTGAGTATCCACTTTTTCGTCTGTTACATGAGCAAAAAAGTTCATGGGTTCCATACAATTGTGTGGCAAGAATGGCGATTCATACGTTCTTTCAATGACTTGATCCGCTTCAGCAAAAGCCTTTTGGATGTCCCCATCACTTCTACGCACCTTATCTTTTTTAGGCGTTTGACCTAACATAGCGGTTAACGTCTCCTCATGAGTTGTTGTGTTTTCAGCAGGAGAATCTGTTTTCCAAACAACTTTTAACGCCTTTTTACCTTTCATCGCCGCCCATGTAGAGTTGGCAACTACGGCTACTTTATCAGCAGTCCCTTGTTCTTTGGTTGGCACCGTAAATTGAATGACCTTACTAACGCCATTGACTTTTAGCGCCGAACTATCATCTATGGAGTCAATTTTTTGACCAAAAGCAGGCGCTCGCATCACTACTGCATATTGCATGCCCTCTCTTTTGGTATCAATACCAAATAGCGGTTTTCCAGTGATGATATTTCCTAAATCCACATTGGTTTGACTAGTTCCAATAATGGTATAGTCTTTAGCATCTTTTAATTCAACTTCTTCAGGTGCTTCTAATTTGGATGCTGCTTCTGCTACTTGTCCATAGTGTAAGGTTTCACCTTTTTCATTGGTGATAACGCCTTCTTTTACCGTTAAGGTTGAAGCCTCTACTTCCCATTGAGTTGCAGCCGCTTCTTTAAGCATTTCACGAGCTGTTGCCCCTGCCATGCGTAAGCTTTCCCAACCATGACGAATAGATTGACTACCCCCTGCGACTTGTCGAGAATACCAGTCGGAATTTAGAGCAGCTTGTTCTACATCTACATTTTTCCAAGCGACTTCTAATTCTTCTGCTATAATCATTGGCATAGAGGTCTTCACATTCTGCCCAATTTCAGGATTAGGAGAGAATATTGTTACCCGACCCGTATCGCCAATTTTTAAATACGCATTAATATCAAACCACTTTGACGGTGTGGCTAACATTTCTTCTTTTGTTGGATTACAAGAGGCTAACCAACTGAATCCTAACAACATTCCTCCACCCGTAGCGGCGGTAATTTTGAAAAAGGAACGTCTGTTGTATGTTGTTTTTACTTTTGTCATTTTTTAGTGATTGGTGGTTAGTGATTGATGATTGTTTAAATAAAAAGGTATTGTTTTTCAAACTAATTACTTCCCGATAGTTATCGGGACACCAGTCACTAATCACTAGAAGCCGTTTTAATAGCTGCTTTAATGCGATTATAAGTACCACAGCGGCAGATATTTCCTGTCATAGCGATTTCAATATCTTCGTCACTTGGATTTTTATTTTCATTAAGGAGGGCAGCTGCATTCATGATTTGTCCAGCTTGACAGTAGCCACATTGTGGAACATCATGCTTGATCCATGCTTTTTGAAGCGGATGATCGCCATTTTCAGATAAGCCTTCAATGGTGGTAATGGCTTTATCGCCAATACCAGAAATTGGTAAGGAGCAAGAACGAACAGCTTGACCGTCAACATGTACGGTACAAGCACCACATTGTGCAATACCACAACCGTATTTGGTACCGACTAGTTCTAAACTGTCTCGCAATACCCATAATACAGGGGTGTCTGCATCAACATCTACCGTCTGTTGTTGACCATTCACTTTAATTGTATAAGTTGGCATAGTTACTAAGGTATAAGGTTTAAGGTACGAGGTGTAAGGATATGATTACCAT
>CAYLSF010000240.1:0-8236 GCA_964385675.1 uncultured Saprospiraceae bacterium | reverse complement strand
AAAATTAACAATCAAAATATCGAAAGCTATGCCGATAACGATAGATATAGAAAAGGATTATTTGTATAATCTAGGGGTTAAAAACACAGAGGAAAAGGCAGATAAGGAGAAGGCTGCACTAAAAGCTAAAGCAGAGGAAGAAAAAGCAGCACTAAAGGCTAAGGCTGAGAAAGAGAAAGCGGAGTTAGAGGCTAAGGCTAATCAAGAAAAAGCAGAATTAGAGGCTAAAGCTAATCAAGAAAAAGCAGAATTGGAGGCTAAAGCTAATCAGGAAAAAGCGGAGCTAGAAGCTAAGGTCAATCAAGAAAAAGCGGAACTAGAAGCTAAGGCTAATCAAGAAAAAGCTGAGCTAGAAGCTAAGATAAAATCAGAAAAGAAGGTAGCTATTCAAAAGATGAGGGCTATTCAACGTTTTTCAGACATAGAGATTATGGAGTTTTTAAGTTTGAACCCAAAAAGCTTTCAAGCTTTTGTAGAAGAAATCAAGGAGGAGGAGTCAATCCATACTCCTAACAACCTATCTGATAAAAAATAGAATAATATTTAAAAAGTGTGCTGAGAACAGATAGTTTCGGGATAATATGTGCTTAAGATTCTAATAAATAATTACTATTCCTTATAAAATGTAAAGTCCGAATGTACAATTTTAGTACATTCGGACTTTACGTTTTATCAAAATTAAACATCAACTGACTAGGAACAACCTACTCAGGTTCAAATCCAAGAATGATATTAAAATTACCATATTCTGTCCATGGCACATCATCTCCAAGATTTCTATCAAAACCAAATCCATAATCAAATCCAAGGATACCGAACATCGGTAAGTAAACTCTTAAACCGACTCCAGCAGAACGCTGTAAATCGAATGGGTTATAGTCTCTAAAGCTATTCCATGCGTTACCACCTTCTAAGAAGGTTAATACATAAATCGTGGACATTGGATTTAAGGAAAGTGGATAACGTAATTCAACGGCAAACTTACTGAATACAGAAGTTCCTCCCCTGTTTGTAGCTCTATTTGCAGCTAAATCGTCAACCTCATACCCTCTAAGTGAGATAATATCTTTTCCTTGAATCCCTTGAAAGTTAGAAATACCATCACCCCCTAACTCAAAACGCTCAAATGGAGGAACACCAATTTGGTCATTGTAGTATCCTAATAAACCAATTTTAGCAGAAGCCTTGAATGTTAATTTTTCATATACAGGCGTGTACCATTCTGCATTCAGACGCCATTTGTGGTATTCTAAGAATTTAAACTTCTCATCAGCAGGCATATTCTCATAATCTGTATTGCTACTTCTAAATAAAGAATATGGTGGCGTAAATTGCATTGCTAATGAAATATTAGACCCTTGCTGTGGGAAAATCGGGTTATCTATTGAGTTTCTAGCAATCGTTTGATTGATGCTAAAGTTATTGAAACTACCTCTTGTGATAGGCGTTCCATCTTCTAAGAAAAAGCCACTATAGTTTTGAACTCTAATATTTTGTAAACTAATCGTCGTATTTGATACAAAAAAGTCATCAGGGAATTTTAAACGAGTACCGATACCGACAGAACCTCCTGCAATACGCAAGGTGCTAGGTTCAATGACACCATCTACGACAACATCTCCTCTATAGAATCTTGTATAGTAAGCCGCTAAATTAAAAGCATTTGGCTTTTTACCACCTAACCAAGGCTCTGTAAATGAGAAGTTATAGGCTTGATAGAATCGACCATTTGTTTGACCTCTAAGCGATAAACGCTGTCCATCTCCTTGTGGTAGAGGATTCCAAGTTTCTTTTTTGAAAATATTATTGACCGAGAAGTTATTGAAAGTAACCCCTAAAGTACCGATTACCCCTCTACCGGCACCACCCCATCCTGCGGATAATTCTAATTGATCTGATGGTTTTTCTTCTACGGTATATTCGATATCTACTGTACCTTGTTGTTGGTTTACAGGCGTATTGATACCTAAGGCTTCTGGATTAAAATAGCCTAAATTGATGATTTCACGTTGAGAACGAATAATATCTGAACGACTAAATTTTTGTCCTGGGCGAGTTCTTAATTCACGTCTGATTACATGCTCATTCGTACGTGTATTTCCATCAATTTTTACGGACTCAATCTCTGCTTGTGGCCCCTCAAATATTCTAATTTCCAAATCAATTGAATCTTCTACAATAGACACTTCCGTAGGATTGACTTGGAAAAATAAATATCCATTATCCATATAAAGTGTACTCACATCTCTCTGATCATCACTATATCTTAGGCGAGTTTCTAAAAGTTCATTATTGTACAAGTCACCTTTCTGAATGCCTAAGATATTTCCAAGTGTTTCGTCATTATAAATAGAATTCCCTTTAAATTTTATATCTCTATGGTAATATTTAGGTCCTTCATTTATCGTAATATCAATATATAAATCGCCAGATTCTGGGTCTCTTGAAAAGGAGTCAGTTACAATCGTTGCATCCCTAAATCCAAGTTTGTTATATTCCGCAATAATAACTTTTTTATCCTCCTCATACTCTGCTTTAATCAATTTAGAAGAAGCAAAAATACGTTTCTTGCGACGCGTATTTTTCATAAACTTTCTCAACTTCTTCGCCTTTAAGTTATCATTTCCTTTGAATCGAATATCTTGAATTTTAATGCGATCTTTTCTATCAATATTGAATACTAATCGAACTCTATTGTTAAATAAAGTATCTATAAATTCATCTACAGTTACTTCTGCATCTAAATATCCCTTTTCTGCAAAAAATCCTTTAATTCCATTTACAGCGTTTTGCTTTGCACTTTCTGTTACAATCGTTCCTTTTAGTAAAAATCTATTGATTTCCTCATTCAAGTCATCATGATAGGATTTTTTTGTGCCTTCATAAGAATATCTTGAAAGTGTAGGCAGTTCTTTTACCGTGATAGTCAAAAACAGGATGTCTCCTAGCTTTCGCTCAATATAGATTTGAACATCTGTAAACAGCTTCAACTTCCAAAGTGACTTCAATGCCTTAGGTATATCAGCACCAGGTATTTTGATTTTCTTACCTGTACGCAGACCAGACAATGCGATTATCGCATTTCCATCTGTATTTCTATTTCCCTCTACTGTAATCCCTCCAATTTCGTAATCAGTTGGTTTTGAGTAGTCTATTTCAGTATCTTGCCCTATCACCTGCGGTAGGTTGATAGCTAAAATTATCCAAACTAAAACTGCTAGTTTTTTCATCAATATTATGGATTTTGAAGCGGAGAACCCTTTTTTATAACTTGATTTTGGTCTTAATGCTTTTGTACTATGACTGCACTAATAAATTAGAAATCAATGATTTATTCAACAAAGATTCAAACGCCTCTTTTTTTTAGTTCGCTGCTACGAGTTTTTTTAATTAGGAATTAGGAATTAGGAATTAATAATTATAATCACCTTGAAATCAACATGTTATTATTAAAACATAACCTAAAAAACGATAAAAACTTTAACGTTTAATATGAAATTTGACATTTACTTAGATAACTTGTTAAACTAATTATCAATTATCAATTCTTAACCTGTTCACTCGTTTTACCGAATCGTCGTTCTCTATTCTGAAAGTTTAATATAGCTTCGTATAAATGCTGTTTTCTGAAATCTGGCCATAATGTATTGGTGAAATATAATTCAGAATACGCCAATTGCCACAATAGAAAATTACTAATTCGAGTTTCTCCGCTAGTGCGAATCATCAATTCGGGATGCGGAATATTACCTGTACTTAGGTGTTGCTCAAAATAAGTTTCATCCAAATCCTCTAAGGATAATCCTCCCTCTTTCACTTGTGCTGCTAGGTGTTTAACAGTTTGCATAATGTCCCATTTCCCACTGTAATTTAAAGCTAAGGTCAAGGTCATTCGTGTATTATTTTTTGTAATCTCAATACTTTCTAACAACTGCTTATAGCATTGTTTAGGTAGATTTTCTACTGCCCCGATAGCATTCAATCGAATGTTATTCTCTGTCAAGGTATTCAGTTCCTCTCTAAGTGTACGTACCAATAAGGTCATCAAAGCCGTTACTTCTAACTTCGGACGTCCCCAATTTTCGGTAGAAAACGCATAAAGTGTTAGGTGATTTACCCCTAACTCAGCAGCAGCTTCTGTTATTTCCCTAACTGCCTTTACACCATTTCGATGTCCAAATACTCTCGGTTGCCCCTTGCCCTTTGCCCAACGTCCATTACCATCCATAATGACTGCAATGTGCTTTGGCAAACGTGCCATATCTATCTGCGATTTTAAATCCATCCTTTTTATGACAACAGTTGTTAAAAAAATTGCCGCAAGATAAGAAAAGATATACAGAACCTTATATTTTAGTACCGTCTCTTAGTTATTGCACCTCTAATTTAACGCAACTTTGAATTTCATATTCATTTCTATTTGTTAAAATGTATCAAAATGAAGCAATTACGACAAGTTCTGCATTGTTATAATGTGGCAGCAGAAGGATATGCTAAAGAATTACTCAATGAGTTGGACGAAAAACCTTTGGATAAATTACTATTACAACAATTTGCTAAAGCCCATAAAGACAAAGGTCTTATGGGAGATTTAGGGTGTGGGCCTGGGCAAACTACTCATTTTCTACATCAGCAGGGCGTTCATAATTTATTAGGGATAGATTTATCTCCTAAGATGATTGAACAGGCTAAAAAATATTTCAACATTCCATTTGAGGTTGGTAATATCTTAGAGCTAAATTATCCTTCCAATCATTTTGGAAGTCTGATAGCGTTTTATGCTATTGTTCATTTTGATTATGAAGAAGTTAGAATAGCACTTCAAGAAATCTTTCGGGTACTTCAGCCAACGGGTACGTTCTTATTTACTTTTCATATAGGCGATGAAATTTTAAATAAAACTGATTTTTTTGCTCAAAAGGTGAATGTTAATTTTCATTTTTTAAATCCAGATAAAATTTTAGAAATTGCTCAAAAAGTAGGTTTTACACAAAAAGAAGTCATTATTCGATACCCGTATGAAGGTAAAGAGTATCAAAGTCGTAGGGCATATATTACATTAGTTAAAACATAAGTTTATAGAATATTATTCAATTCACTAATTTTGTAAAATGAATATACTATACATTCACGGCCTACATAGCATGCCTAGACCCGATAGACTGGGGTATCTGCAACAAAAAGGACATCAAACATTTGCCCTGCATATTGACTATGAAAAAGAACCGAATACTTTTGAGTTACTCAAACAGCACGCTATTGAGCATCAAATAAATTATATAGTAGGAAGTTCGGCTGGCGGGTATATTGGGTATTGGCTGGGACATGAGTTAGGCATTCCTCAGTTATTATTGAATCCTGCCGTAGCCATGCGAGACATAGAAGCAGACTTAGGAAGAGCAATTCCTATTCAACCCAACGTAAAATCTTGGGTTGCCTTAGGACTTAACGATGATATCATTCCTCGTGAACCGACTTTAAACTTTTTTAAATCTAAGCCTAATCATCAAATCATGACCTGTCATTGGTTGGCTCATGAAATAGATTTTGAGAGTTTTAAAAGTATCATTGATTGGAGTGGATTGTAACCGTGACCGTTGGTAGTAAGCAGTTGGCGGTTTTTTAATCCGACCTACTGCTCACTATAATACTGCTTATGGAATCGTTACCGTTTAGAAATTCTATTTTTTGTAATTTGTCGTTGTCGAGTACATTTAAATCTATCGACACCATCTACTCGTTTCTTTTCATGTTTAGTATTTCGCCCTTGCACTCTTGCTCGCCATTTTTTCCAATTTTTCAAGGTCATTTCCTGTTTCATTAGTCGAATCACGTCCTTTTCAGGTACTCCAAACTGCCGTTCTATCGCATCAAACGGTGTTCTATCTTCCCAAGCCATTTCTACGATTCTATCTACGTCTTCTTCCGTTAGATTGTATTGTTTTATAATTTTACTCATGATGTATTTGTATTCAGAATGATTCAAAAATCCATTATTGAAAATATTGAACAGTCCATCAAAGTCTTGGTTCACTATTTATAAGGTGAAGATTTATACAAGACATTCTATTTTAAAATTTTGTATTTTTGTTCATCTGCAATTCTTGTAAATTGCATTTTATGGAAAGCAACTTATAAATATAAAATGGCACGACAAATCTTAAATCCTAAGCAAAAAGCATTAGAACTCAATCTTGATGAAACGGTATATGGTACATTAGCAGAGATTGGGGCAGGTCAAGAAGTAGCTCGTAACTTCTTTCAAGCTGGGGCAGCGGCTGGTACTATTGCTAAAACCATGTCTGCTTATGATAAAACATATAGTGATTACATATATGGTGCGGAACGTAATAACCGATATGTTTGTGAATCTCGACTGTATAAAATGTTGGATCATGAGTATGATTTATTACAAGAACGCTTAGGCGAAGAACGCTCTGCTTCTACTTTTTTTGCCTTTGCAAATACAGTAACGGCAATCAATTACCATAGAACTGTCAAAGGCGGCGGATGGTTAGGCGTTCGATTTCAAACAGAACCTAGAGGAGAAGCAAATGATATTGTGTTACATGTGAAACTATTGGACAACTCTAATCTTCTACAGCAGCAAGCGGTTGGACTATTGGGCGTAAACCTTATTTATGGTGCATTTCGTTTTGCAGATCAACCCGAGACTTTAATTCAATCTTTATTGGATAATGTAAAAGGGCGGGTAAAGGTAGATATGATTCGGATGTCGGGTCCAGCTTTTGACCATGTTGATAATCGCCTTTTAAGTTTATTATTGGTCAAAAATAAATTATGTGATGTAGCCATTTTCAATGCAAAAGGAAAGAATGTTCATGCTTCTGAATTTTTATATAAAAAATATTTACTAGTGGTCAGAGGAAGTTTTAGGCCTGCTACAAAGGTCAACATGGATATGTTGAAATCAAGCCTAAAGCAGTTTAAAGCAGAACCTGATGTCAACCCGTTAAAGACGCACGTCATTTCCGAGATTACGCTATCTAACCTAATGGCGGATGGAGAAATAGATGAAAAAGATTTTTTGGATAGGGCGGATATTTTATGTGCTTTAGGACAAACCGTTGCGATTTCTAACTGCGATTCCTATGGAAGATTATTACAATATTTCTCTGATTATAAAATTCAAAAGTTGGGAATTGTCATTGGGTCAAGAGTTTTATTAGACATTATCAATGATAAATATGACCAACATCAAGATGGAAAGTTACTCGCTTCTTTTGGTCAAATGTTTACACAACGCACCAAAATGTATGTCTATCCGATCATGTTAGAGGGAAGTGAAGTCTTGATGACGGCCAAAAACCTGCCTGTTCCTGATGATATTCAATTTCTCTATCGACACCTTATCAACAATGGACAGATAGAGGATATTCAAGGGTTCAATAAAAAGATTCTACATATTTTCTCTAAACGTGTTTTTGAAATGATTAAAAATGGAGCATCGGGCTGGGAACAAAGTGTTGCCCCTAAAATTGCAACCTTAATCAAAGAAAAAAGTTTGTTCAATTATCCCGTTCAGCGGATGGAATTTGAGTATTGATTTGAGGGTTTTCTAGGCTTTATTTTAACTGTTTTAGGAATTAAAATAAGGGGTTATCTGTTGATTTAATGTTCAATAATTTTAAACTAAAAATATCATTTATGCGATTTTTTTTGATTGCACTCAGTTTACTTTCTGTACAATTACTTTCCGCTCAAACCTCTAATAATCCTTATGCTGATGCTATTCAAGTTCGGTTAGATCAATATATGGAGGTAATGAAAGCTGGAAACTATACGGGTTCTCTAGATTATACCTATCCTAAATTATTTACAATTGTTCCAAAGCCTGTCATGGCAGAACAATTGGATAAAACCTTTAATAGTGAAGATGGTATCAAAATTACTTTTGGGGAAAGTAATATTCTAAAAATACATGATGAAGTTGTAGAAGTAAAGGAAGAACTTTTCACATTTGTAGATTATGATATGATTATGTACATGTCCATCAAGGATACATCAGGTGTATCGTTTATGTTACCGATGTTCAATAGTATGTACGGCGAAGATAATGTAACCTACAATAACGAAAAACAAACACCGCTGTCATTATGTCCGCCCCACAATGACCAGATACCATTATTCGTCTGAAAGCTGCCAAACCAAGCCCCTCGTTCGCCGATGCACTCGATTCTGCGCGAATTTCGCTTATCAACGTCTCTGCAAGGGA
>CAYLSF010000239.1:3352-8238 GCA_964385675.1 uncultured Saprospiraceae bacterium | reverse complement strand
AAGAAGCAACTTAAGCAAGAAAAAAAACAAAGTTTAATTCATTGATTTTCAAATATCCAATAATATAAACATTAATTAATTTTCAGATTATTTCCAAATAATGTAAATTAAGTACTTTTTTTGTAAAGTTATTGTACATCTCATATTTGATTGTAACAACTAATTTTAGAAGTAAACTAATTATGAAAAAAAAGAATCAATCCATTAAAGTGTTTGTCGTAGAAGATGATCCCATGTATAGAAGAATGGTAACGTATATTATGGAGTTGAATCCTGACCATGAAGTACATTCTTTTGAAACGGGGAAAGCTTGCATCAACCATCTCCATCTCAAACCAAGTATCATTTCTTTGGATTATACGCTTCCTGACATGACAGGTGAGGATGTACTTCGTAAAATTAAAAGTTACAATAAGGATATAGGCGTTATTATACTATCGGGTCAACAAGATATTTCTACTGCTGTAAAATTATTGAAGCAGGGAGCGTTTGATTATATCACAAAAGATGATGAGACCAAAGAGCGCCTTTTGAATTCTATCAATCACATCAAAAAACAAATTTCTTTACAGTCAGAAGTGGAAACACTTAAAGAAGAACTTCAAACTCAATATTCGTTTGGGAAAAACCTTTATGGTAATTCTAAATCCATGCAACGAGTTTATAAGTTAATAGAAAAATCGGTCAAAACCAATATTTCTGTTTCCGTTACAGGAGAAACAGGTACGGGTAAAGAAGTTGTAGCTAAAACGATTCATTATAACTCGGATCGTCAAAAGCAGCCATTTGTTGCTGTCAATATGAGTGCTATTCCCAAAGAACTCTTAGAGTCAGAATTATTTGGATATGAAAAAGGAGCTTTCACAGGTGCAAATACTCGTAAAATAGGAATGTTCGAAATGGCAAATAAAGGAACGCTATTTTTAGATGAAATTGCCGAAATGGAGATAAATCTTCAAGCAAAGTTACTACGAGCATTACAAGAAAGAGAAGTGACAAGATTAGGAGGCGGAAAGCCGATAAAATTTGATGCTCGTATTATTGTAGCAACACATAAAGACTTAGGTGAAGAAGTAAATAGAGGAAATTTTAGAGAAGATTTATACTATCGTTTATTAGGTTTACCCATTGAACTCCCTCCATTGAGAGATAGAGGAAATGATATTATCTTATTAGCAAAATTATTCTTAGATAATTTTGCAAAAACCAATAAGATGGGTAAAATGGATATTTCAAAAACAGCTAAAGCTAAATTATTGGATTATTCTTACCCTGGTAATGTTCGTGAATTAAAAGCAGTTATAGAATTAGCTTCAGTTATGGCAAATTCCAGTACGATTGAGCCAGAAGATATAAGATTTAATAGTCCTCGTAAAACAGAAGCCTTCTTAACGGATGAGACGACATTAAAGGAATATACACGTAAGATTATTTATCATTTCTTAAAAAAATACGATGATAATGTTTTGTTGGTAGCCAAAAAATTAGACATTGGTAAATCGACAATTTACAGAGTACTTAAAGAGGATAGAGAAGGTGTCAAAATGTAAATTTTTCTACCACAATCACATAAATATTTAACTTTAGAGTAATAATACACAATTAATAAACTACTAAATTTTTAAGACTATATCATGCTAATAAAAGATACTAATATTGAAAATATAGTCAGCAAAATCAATACATTACAGGTAACCAAAGACGAAGCTGTACTAATATTGATAGGTGAAAATCATCCTATTGATTTAAAAGCATTAGTTGACGATTTAAATCAAAAAAACATTTCTTTTTTTGGAGGGATTTTTCCAGGTATTATTTATGGAAAAGAGCGATTTGAAGATAATATTATCGCTAGAAAATTTCCTGTATTAGATGCTCCCTATTTAATACATGGATTGGAAGGAACAGATATTTCACTACCTAATTTCCATTCTGCAATTCATAAGCAAAAAGCCACTGCTGTTACATTAGTTGATGGTTTAACAGCTAATATTGCCAGTTTCCTTACTGATTTATATAATGTTTTAGGTAATAATATTGACTATTTTGGAGGAGGAGCAGGTTCTCTGACACTACAACAGAAACCTTGCTTAATTCATAACGATGGCGTTTTTCAAGATGCAGCCATTGTTTGTTTGGTTAAGCAAAATATAAGTTTAGGCGTTCGACACGGTTGGGAAAAAATAATGGGTCCCCTCATTGCTACCAAAACGGATAAAAATAAAATCATTGACCTTAATTGGCAAAATGCCTTTGAAGTCTATAAAAGTACAGTAGATGAAGATTCTAAACAATCTATAAATGTAGATAATTTCTTTGATATAGCGAAAGGTTATCCTTTTGGTATTTATAAAGAAGGAGAAGAGGATATAGTAAGAGATCCGATAATGGTAGGAGAAAACGGGGAATTGATTTGCGTAGGGGAAGTTCCTGAAAATACGATGTTATATATCCTGAAAGGAAGAAGTCAATCGCTCATAGATTCTGCTCAACAAGCTGCTGCGGATGCTAGTAATCATAATGATACAATTGAATCTGCTATGGTGATTGATTGTATTTCAAGAGTTTTATTCCTTCAAGATAATTTTGGTGAAGAATTAAAGGCTATCACTACTCAAATAGAATTACCAGCACATGAAGTAGTGAAGGGAGCATTAACACTCGGAGAAATCTCTTCTTACGGCGAAGGTCTCTTAGAGTTTTTTAATAAAACAATCGTAGTCGGTACTTTTAAACAAGAGCGTAATGCGACAGTTTAAATTATTCCTATTTGTAATATTTAGACTAAACGTATCAAAAATAAATGCTAAACCAACAGTTAAATATTGTTAGAGATATTTCTTTACTCTATGAGCTATCTTTATCTATAGGTCGTTCATTAGATGTAGAGGAAAGTTGTAAACAGTTTCTGAAGACTTTTATGGCTCGTAAGTCACTCTCTTACGCTGCGGTTTGGTTGAAAGAAAAACATATTCTACCAAATTCTAATAGTGAGCAATATATATTATTCTATGGTGTACCCACTTTTAGAATAGCTGAAACGAATATTTGTAATGAGCATTATATCATACAACATTTAAAACAAGAGCCTATATTCTCGGTAAATGCTGATGATGCTGATTTTGAACAAATTGTACAGGAACGAAATATCAATGGAGGAGATTATGCCTTCTTTCAGTTAGGGGATATTGGGTTTTTAAAAATATATGCCCCTAAAAATCCAAGTGTATTTTCCAAGATTAAGTTGTACCAACTTAAAAATGTGATGGAAAAATTTACCATTGCACTTAAAACAGGGCTTTCCTATTTGCACTTAGAAACAGAGACTCAACAGCGAAAGAAAGCGGAAATTGACTTAAAGAGAAGTGAAGAGAAATATCGTTCAGTTGTTAGAAATATTGGAGAAGGACTTGTTATAACAGATTTAGAAGACAACATCTCATTTGTGAATAGCAGTTTAGCAAAAATGAGTGGTTTTTCTAAGGATGAAATGTTAGGTCAAAAAGCATATCAACTATTGTTACCTAAGAGTAAGTGGAAATATGTTGAACAAAAAGCTAATGATAGAAAAAGAGATATTTCCGAAACTTATGAAGTTGAACATGTTAGAAAAGATGGTTCTATCTGGTGGGCATCTGTAAATGCATCACCATACAAAGATATTGAAGGTAATATTATTGGTACAATGGCAGCCGTAGTTGATGTAACAGAACGGCGTGCCGCTGAGCAAAAACGAGAGGAATTACTTGGTGAATTGGAATATATGAATCAAGAACTACAAGACTTTGCGTATATTGTCTCACATGATTTGAAAGCACCTCTAAGAGGAATTAAGCAATTAGTAGAATGGATTTCAGAGGATTATGAAGATGTGCTTGATGAAGATGGACAAGAGCAAATGATTTTATTAAAAAGTCGCATTGTTCGTTTACAACGATTTATAGAAGACTTGTTAGAATATTCTAAAATTACACGTACCAAAGTTCAAAAAGAAGTTTTTGACACACATCAATCCGTTATTGAAATCATTGATTTATTAGCTCCTCCACCTCACATTGAAATCAATATTGTTGGACAATTACCAAAAGTTTTTGGTGAAAAGTTAACACTTGAGCAAGTAGTACAAAATCTTATTAGTAATGCCATCAAATACAATGATAAGAAGAAAGGACTAATATGGGTTAGCAGTTCAGAAACAAATGACACTATTTCGATATCAGTAAAGGATAATGGTATGGGAATTGAAGAAAAGTATTTTAATAAGATATTTCAAGTATTTCAGACCTTACATTCTAAAGATACTTATGAAAGTACAGGAATTGGTTTGAGTATTGTTAAAAAGGTTATAGAAAGACATAAAGGTAAAATAAGTGTAGAATCTGAGATAGGTAAAGGTTCAACATTCACTATAACACTACCAAAATTAAATTAAGATAATGAAATCTAGAAAACCAATTCTTCTAGTAGAAGATGACAAGGTTGATGCAATGACCGTAAAAAGGGCAATTCGACAGATAAAACTAAATCATCCTTTAGTGCACAAAGAAAATGGAGAAGAAGCCCTCTCCTATCTTCGTAACGAGGATAATGAAAAACCATGGATCATTCTATTGGATTTAAATATGCCAAAAATGAATGGTATTGAGTTTTTACAAGTTATTAAAAATGATATGGAATTAATGACTTTACCTGTTGTAGTATTGACTACATCTAAAGAACAACAAGACCGTATCGAAACATTCAAGTTCGGTGTAGCTGGATATATGATTAAACCTGTGGATTATTCACAATTTGTAGAAATGATGCAGGCAATCAAAATGTACTGGACATTGAGCGAAAGACCTGATTAATTGTTAATTATTAATTATTATCCCGATACCTGCCTG
>CAYLSF010000239.1:0-3329 GCA_964385675.1 uncultured Saprospiraceae bacterium | reverse complement strand
AATTAGAATTTGTGATTTAAATTAAATTAGGTTATTTGAGTAATTAAGTAGTCGAGCTTTAAATAGTGAAACTTAATTATAGACAGCAATTAGCCTTATATTACTACATAACTCCCATAACTCTGGGCTATGATGGATATGCATCAGTATAAAATATTATTAGTAGAGGATGATCTAGTGGATCAAATGGCGTTTAAGCGTATGCTTAGACGAGAGAAGTTGAGTTATAAATATGATATTGCAGGTTCATTACAGGACGCAAAAGACCATTTAACCAACAATAAATACGATCTAGTTATCACCGATTATCAATTAGGAGACGGGAATGCGGTCGCCTTATTTGAGTTTTTAGAAACTACCCCTTTTCTTTTTGCTACTGGAGGTGGAGATGAAGAAATTGCAGTAAAGGCACTAAAAGCGGGAGCTTATGATTATTTGATTAAAGATCAAGAACGCAATTATCTTAAGGTCTTGCCACTCACCATTGAAAATGCAATAAACCGTAGTAAGATGAACGAGAGGCTTCGCCTATTGGAGTCTGTTGTTGTCAATGCGAATGACGCGGTGGTCATTGCTTCTACACAGCTTAATGATAAGCCTCAAATCATGTATGTTAATGAGGCTTTCACCGAAATGTCGGATTATCAACCAGAAGATATTTTTGGTCAAAGTATGAATATCTTTCAAGGAGAAGAAACCGACCCTAATGAAGCTAGAAAAATTAACCTAGCTTTTGATAATTCAGAAGCGGTAAAATCTGAATTAATACTTTATAAGAAAGATGGAACGCCTTATTGGGCAGGACTAAGCATCGTTCCTCTGGTAGATAATAATGGACAAACCACACACTTTGTATCTATTCAAAGAGATATTACAGCCAGGAAAAAAGCAGAACAAGATTTAATAGAGGCGAAAGAAGCGGCTGAACAAGCAAAGCTAGCCGAGCAGCAGTTCCTAGCGAATATGAGTCATGATATACGTACACCAATGAATGCCGTTATTGGGATGACGCATTTATTATTAGACTCTAATCCATCCCCAAAACAAAAAGAATATTTAGATGCCTTAAAATTCTCTGCTGATAGCTTGATGGGTATCATCTCCGATATTTTAGATATTTCTAAGATTGAAGCAGGTAAACTAGATTTTGAGCAAAAACAATTTAATCTACATGAATTGGTATTGTATCTACAGCAGACATTCCAATTTAAATTAAAAGAAAAGAATCTCGAAGTTGTGGTAGAATTGGATGAAGCGATTGAAAATGATGTAATTGGAGATCCTACTCGACTCAATCAAATTTTGACCAACCTCTTAGGTAATGCTGGTAAGTTTACAGATGAAGGGCAAATTGGCGTCAAGTTAAAAGTATTATCTACAACTGATGAATACTACAATCTTCAATTTGAAGTATTTGATACAGGTATTGGTATAGAAGCAGATAAGTTAGATGTTGTATTTGAAAATTTCAAACAAGCCAATAATCAAATTCACAGAAAATTTGGTGGGACGGGTTTAGGACTTTCCATTGTAAAAAGTCTAGTGAGTTTACAAGGAGGAAAAATTTGGGTAGAGTCCATCTTTGGAGAAGGAGCATCTTTCATTTTCCAATTGCCACTCAAAAACTCAGGAATTAAATCTAGCGAGTCAAATCATCAGGAAGATAGTATGGGTAATCAAATCGTTGATCCAAATGCTACACTTGTTGGTGCAAAAGTTTTAATAGCAGAAGACAATACAATGAATCAGAAATTGATTTCTGAAATCATGAATAAGTGGTCTTGTGATTTTGAAATTGCAGACGATGGACTTAAAGCATTAGAGAAGTTGAATAATAAAGCATATGATATTGTTTTAATGGATGTCAATATGCCAAATATGAATGGCTACACAGCAGCGGAACAACTTCGAGGCGATGCAAACAATATCAATCAAAATGTACCTATTATTGCACTAACTGCAGCAGCACTACAAAGTGAGCGAGAAAAAGTATTTGCTTCTGGAATGAACGAATTTATTTCAAAACCGTTTGTACCAGCCAATCTCAAACGTATTATGTTGAGTTTGATGAGTGGAAAAGAGCGAGTAGAAGGCACAACAGCACCTGTTCAAGAAGAAACCGTACCTCAAGCCGTATCAACTGCTTCTTCCGTTGCTGTTGACTTAACCTCGTTACGTTCTTTTAGTGGAGGCGATTCAGCATTTATTACCGAGATGGTCAATATGTTTCTACAACAAATGCCTAGTGAGATAGCATTATTAGAAACCTATTTGAATGAAAAATCTTGGGATAAACTAGGGAAGTTAGCTCACAAAATGAAGCCAAATTATGATATGATGGGTATGAAAGATCAACGTGATATTTCAAAATCTATTGAGATCATGGGTAAAAGTGGTGAGGTAGATGAAAGTCAAATCATTGCGTGGGCAAATCAATTGGTAACCGATACCAAACAAGCTTTTCCTTTGTTAGAAGGAGAACTAGCTAGTTTAAATTAGTACCGCTTTTATCTAAACCTATGAGGTTTTAAAAACCTCATAGGTTTAAAAGTAAAACTAGCTCCACTATAAAGCAGACTTAATCGCTTCTACGGATATAGCATTATGTGAAGTATCAAATACAGAAATACCATCTTTAATCACTAAAACTTGAGGCGATTCATGTTTAACAGCAAATACTTCTGCTATTTTATTAGATACAGGTCTATAACTTAATAAGTCTAAATAATAAATTTCTACCTCTGCTTCATCAATATCCCAAGATCTTTCTAATCTATTTTTTGCCATCGCACTAATTGGACAAGTTGTACTATGTTTGAATATAATATTCGTTTTTTGAGAAGAATTTTGAACTATCTCATTAATACCCTCTTCTGAATTTAATACTTTCCAGTTAATTCCGCCCTTAGTTGTATTTGATTTATTTGAACCAAATACAGAATCAAACAATCCCATTACATTACAATTTTTAAAATTCTAAAATTAAAATACATTTCTTCAAACAGATTTTTAGGTATAAAGATTAATACACCTCCTTAAATATTGCATTTAATGTCTCCAAGTGTCTGATAAACAAACCATTTCAATGTCAATTCAGCTTTTCATTTTGGATTTTTTTTAATAATCTACTATCTTTAGTCCATTCACTAATAGATTTTACAAGATGAAAGACTATATAACACCTAATAACTCAAAAAATATCATCCTAAACTTGATTGAAGTTAGGAAACCTCATCTATAAAATCTTTATAACCTTAATAATGATAAGTAAATATCCTCAACTACCATATTATGGTGTTATTGATTTATCATTCTACAAAGCTTCATAT
>CAYLSF010000238.1:0-8241 GCA_964385675.1 uncultured Saprospiraceae bacterium | reverse complement strand
ATTGTTCACACTAATGGGATTTTTGGCTGTATATCAAACTATAAAAGGGATTTTAAAGTCAAAAATGCTCATTAATAAACTAAAAGAATATGTGCATAAGATTGAAAAAAAACCAAACCTATTTTTTTGAACAGGGTGGCTTACTCATTGGACTAATTTGGATTTCCAGCAATGAAACGTATGCCTTTGTCTCTATTCAAGCTATTGAGAAAATGGATAAAGCGGAAGAGATTTACATGAATTTCGCTGAAGTGAAAACCATTGACAATGTACGATTCTATATTAAAGATATAGAATCTACTAGTGTCGCGTTTAAGTTTCTGTAGCCACTTATTGTTTTTCTTACATTCTATTTAGGGTTGAATATAAATCATTCAACTCTAAATAGAATTTCTCATTGCCTATCCATTTTCAATACAATACTATTCACTTTAAACTGATATACCAATGAAAAAAATCAATTTATTTTTAGTGTTCTTTTTAATTATGTTGAGTGGCAATTTACTCGCACAGCAGTGTTCTATTGTTTATCAATACAGTGTAACACCAAGTTCAGTGTCAGGTTATGATTATAAACAAGGTTGGCGTGTTCGAAATCAAACAAGTGGCTGCTATGCTTCCAACTATTATTTAGTACCACAAAGTGCTCAAATATCTTATAATAATGGAGCTACTTGGCAGCCTTATTCGGGAATGAATACTGTTTTTTACAGAAATAGCGGTCCTAACCAATGGAATACGGGGCAGTCTAATCGTTTTTCTGTAGGAGCTTGGTCATATACGAGTATCAATATCAACTTCAATGTTAGCCCTGCTAATACTGGAAAATATCGGATGTACTTTGATATTTATGATGGTAATGGGAATGTGTTACCTGTTCTGTCTGGAGGAAGACTTTGGACAGAATTTGATTATACTGTACCTACGCCTTGCTCAAATGTAAGCAGCCTACATGTAAACTCAAAAACACATAATAGCTGTGAAGTAGATTGGACAGGTTATTCTGGTTCAACTTATGATGTGAGGTACAGAGTAAGTGGTTCAAGTTCTTGGAATTATAAGTCTGCATCAAGTAGTGTTCTTAATCTAACAGGACTTTCTTCAAATACAACTTATCAATGGGCAGTAATAAGATACTGTAGTAATGGAGGCACAAGTAGTTGGACTTCTAATTCAATCTTTACGACTGACCCTGCTCCTATCACTTGTTCATCTGTATATAATCTACATGTCAATTCTAAAACACATAATAGTTGTGAGGTAGATTGGACTGGACTTTCAAGTACTTCTTACTATAGAGTTCGATATAGAATAAATGGTTCAAATTCTTGGAGTTATGCAACTACATCTAGCAGTTATTATAATCTAACAGGACTTTCATCAAACACAACTTATCAATGGGCAGTAGAACGGTATTGTAGTAATGGCGGCACAAGTAGTTGGACTTCTAATTCAACCTTTACGACTGACCCTGCTCCTACTCCTTTTAACTTACAACTGACCAGTCCTATCAATGTCAGTCCAAATCCTCTAATAAAAGGACAAAATAAGTCGATTACTGCAACAGTAACAAACAATGGCGGACAAACCTTTTATGGTATAATAGAAATGGCTTGGCATAACCTAAGCACAGGTTCCGTTATCGCTTTACAAAGTACAACTAACCTAAATGCTAGTAGTAATATTCCTTTTTCTGTCGGTGGTACAGTCATTTCTGACCCTGGAAATTATCAGGTAAAGGTTAAATATAAAGAAAATACAGCTCCTGGCTGGGTAGATATGGATGTGGAAAATGTACAGGTAATTGATAATTTACCCAATGCTATATTGTCACCAGTAGTTGGGGGATTGACTCAATCTGTGTTTCAAGCATCACAACCTATGTCTACATCAAGTAAGCCATGGTCATTTTGGC
This sequence comes from uncultured Saprospiraceae bacterium, assembly GCA_964385675.1. Classification (GTDB taxonomy): domain Bacteria; phylum Bacteroidota; class Bacteroidia; order Chitinophagales; family Saprospiraceae; genus CAYLSF01. The sequence continues at coordinate 6,326 of CAYLSF010000238.1, read as the reverse complement.
AAGAAGGTCCCCTGCATAATCCAGGACATGATGTAGGACAAGGAATTGGAGGTGCAGACGATACTTATGCTTGGGATATTAATAAAAATTATCCTACATGGGATGATGATGATGGTAAACCCATTTACGCTGTCGCAGATGGCGTAATTATGACTAATAATGATTTTTGGGGTTGGGGTGGATCAACTTATGGGCAAATTCTCATCCAGCATAATACAAATGGGACAATTTGGTATTCAGGTTATTTACATTGTGCTAATATTACCAGTAAAAAATCTGCTTCTACAATAGTAGGAAGAACAGTTAGTGCAGGAGAGCACATTGGGGATATTAGTAATATCAGTGGAGGTTCTGTTACCCCTCATTTACATTTTGCGATATATCGAGAAATAAATGGAGTTTTAGTATCAGAAGATCGAACTATACAAGAACGAAGTGCTAGTACCCTTCCAGCAGGAGTAGTGACGATGCCACAATTAAACTTATCATCCAGTAGTGTAGCCCTTGGTGGAAACTTAACGATTACTGGGAAAAATTTCACCCCTTATTATGACGCAACTCTGTCTTTTAGCGGTGCTTCTGGTAACTTTAGTGTTACAATAGCTTGTGATGCAAATGGAGAATTTTCGTATATATATACAGCATCTTCTATATTGAATACAACTATTAATAACAAAATACAAGTTAGAGGTTATGATACATTTGGTAAGCAACATACCAATTTAAAAACTTTTTGGCTAGGTTCAGTTTTTACTCCATCTAGTACTTATCTTAATGTTATTACTCCAAAAATAGGTGGTAGTTATGAAGTTAATACACCTGTAGCTATTACTTTTGAAGATAAGCTGCAGCAAAGCTATAATGGATACTATTATCCAATGAAAGCAAATACTGCTGAACGAATGTATGGATATGAGATTTCTTATCAAGCAGGAACAGGTAGTTCGTGGCAAGTGATTAGAACAGTGACAGGTAGTGATATTTTAAATAAAAATATTACTCTAACAGAAATCATTACGCTTCCGACTATTAATAATTCTTATAAAATACGAGTTACAGATATATATCAGAATACCATAATTGCTGAAAGTGAAATATTTAGCATCATGCCTTCCAGCAGTGGCTTAAAAGCAGATTTATTATGGGATTATAGTTTTATCAAACCGTATATTTCTCCTAAAGGGGTTGCCGCAGATGGTGTTTCAAGACTTTATATTCGATTGCAAAAAGAACCTGGAACAACCAACAACCTGAGTAGCGCAACTATAACCTTATCAGATGGTACGAACACTACAATAGAAATGTTAGGTAAAGTAAAGCCAGCTATAGAAATAAGGAAATATAGTACAGAAGCGAATGATGCAGATCAAATATCTACGACGGCATCTGCAAATCCTATAAATGATGAAATTTGGTTTTGGTATGTTGCTCCAGATGATTTTTCTCAAAGTAATTCTTCAAGTTACTCAAATGCAAGTCAGAGAACAGTAACCGCAAATATTACAGCTACAATGGTTAATGGTACAACTATTCAAAAAGCTATAAATATTGCAGTCGTTCGTCCACCCTTGATGATGGTACATGGACTAGGAAGTAATGAATATGCTTTTGAAAATTTTAAGTACACAGAAAATAACAATGAGAAAAAATTTATAGATAGTGAATTATTTGTGCACAGAAAAGCTGTTAATGTCAGTCCCAATGGTTCTTTTGCAGAAAATGCAGAGAAATTATTATCTTCTGATACAGAGAATTCATTACAAGGAAATATTGATAAATTGCGTAAGCATGGTTATGCAGCAAATCAAGTAGATTATATCTGTCACTCTATGGGAGGATTAATGTTACGTACAGCTATGACTCAGTCTTCGGATAAGTATTATGGAACAAATAGTTTTATTCATGAACCGTACAAGAGTTATGGAAAAGGGTTCGTTCACAAATTTATTACAATAAATTCTCCTCATGGAGGATCGCCTTTTGCTGATTTAATAGCAGAATTTACTCCAGATGCTCCTTTAAGTGCAAGGGCTGGACTAACTGCTTTGTATTATTTTCGAGATGATATTTCATTATTACATATTCCAAGTTTTATTCAGCCAACTAATTTCAGCAACCCTTTCGCTTATGAATTTGGAGCAAGTCCTGCTGTATCTGATTTAAGAGTAGATGGAGGTCCTTCACTTAGTGCTATCAATGATATCAAACATCATTATATCGTAGGAGATGTAGATTTAGTCAGTAGTGATATTACAACCACTTTAGCCTCCATGGAGTATTATGTGAAATTTTTGGATGAGTTACTCTCGATAGCTGTGGAATCTCCTAATTTACCTGCATCAGCAAAAAGTTATTTAAAAGGTACATTAGCTTTAACCAAAGTAGTGAGAGTTTTTACTTTTTTAGAATGGTATAATCAAGAAAAAGGTTATCCTAACTTCCTGGCTGATAGTGATTTAATTGTTCCTTTAGGGAGTCAATTATCTCGTCTTCCTTTTGCTGGGCTTCCATCCACCCTACCAACTAATTCAACTTCTTTTTCAGGATTTTCAGGTAATCATTTGAGTATTGTAAATAGGTTGGATGTTGGTAATAAGGTAAAGGAATTGTTAAATCTATCTATGAGTAATCCTTCTTTTGGTAATACAATCCCAGCTGTTCCTAAAATGGCATCAAATGATCCACCTCTTACAAATGTTCAATTGTTAAAAAATTCAACATCACAGAATGTTTCTACAACTACTATTGATACATCCAAAATAGTACTTACGAGTCCTACTAGAAATTCAGTAGCACATGTAGATAGTGCTTTTACCTTTCAATATCGGTTAAAAGATACCGTAAATTTACTTTACACGAGTTATCTTTTTCAAACTAATAAAGATGTTTCAACCGATACAGTTGAATATCATAATATAACATTACAAGTTGAACCTAATATGCTGGGAAGACAAACAATTTGGGTAACAGCCGTTTATCAAGATAATTTAGGTGCAACAACGCATTATATGGATTCATTGTCAGTTACTGTACGGACAAATCAAAATTTATCAAGATTTGAAACATCTCAAAAATATGTAACGCTGTATAAGGGAGATGACTTTTCACCAAGTTATATTGCGACTTATCCTACATTTGTTACTGAGATTCCGAATAATGATACTGATTTATCTGTATCAATAGCTAATTCAAATATTATTGCGTATTCAAATAATAAATTTTATGCTTTGGATACACTTTCAACATTCAGTGTTGTAAGTTATCAAGGTTTTTCTGATACTATCTATTTCAATGTTTTGGATAGCACAATCACTAATTATGAATGTAATGTTCAAATTAGTGTGGATAGTCTAATTCCTACAACTGTTGGTATTAATGATGGTAAGATTAGTCTTTCACTAAATGATTCTACAGATATGGTTGTAGAGTGGTTAGATAGTTTAAATTTAGAATCATTAACACGTGTAAACCTTTCTGCAGGCTCTTATACAATAAGAACAACTAATGCTTACACACTTTGTAGTGATAGCGTTACTTTAAACATTGTAGAAGAAGTGCTTCCTGTCGAATTGCTTTATTTTACAGGAAAAATTACAGAAATTGGGAATCACTTGGAATGGAAAACGGTATCCGAGCTTAATAATCAAGGATTTAATATACAACGATTTTTTAATGGAAATTGGCAAACTCTAGGTTTTGTAGAAGGTAATGGAACAACAATCGAAATGCACGAGTATAACTTCTTAGATGAAAATCCTATAAAAGGTCATAATTACTATCGTTTAGAACAAGTAGATTTTGATGAAACTAGGAATTACTCTAATGTTATTGATCTTGAACTAAAACAAGAATCAGTTGAACTAGCGATAACATTGTATCCAAATCCAACATCAGGTATTTTAAATATTGAAGTTGGAGAAATTGGAGAAATACCAACTTTTCAAGTCTTTGATATTTCAGGACGTTTGATTAGTGTCAATATTCAAAATGTAGGTACTAATCAGTGGCAATTAAATACTATTGACCTACCAAATGGTTCATACTTCTTACAAATGAAACAGGGTGAGCAGGTTTTAAATAAAAAGTTTGTGATAGCTCATTGATAATATTAGGATAAAACTTGCAAGGAGGCAGTATATAAAAACTGTCTCCTTGTTTTTAGTGAGTTACTGTAGAGCAAGCAAATCTTAACGTATAGCATATTAATTTCAAACATAGACTCATCTAGAGACTTCACTTCACGAGCCCCTTCAAAGAATCGTAATTTTGAGTTATCTTTATAAAGCTAAAAAGTATTGATTAATTTTCAACGCTCTTCATATTATCCATATTCAATTCCTTACCTTTGTCCTTCTAAATTTTGAATAAAAAAATGGGTCGAAGACGTAGAAAAGTACAAATTTTACCAAAAGTAGAATTAACCGGGATTGCTGATAAAGGTAAAGCCGTAGGCCGACATGAGGGGAAGGTCGTTTTTGTGGAAGGAGGGGCAACACCTGGTGATATAGTGGATGTAAGGGTAATCAAAAAGAATAAGAAATATTTCGTAGGTGTACCTGTAGCCTATCATCAATATTCATCAGATAGGGTAGAGCCCTTTTGTGAATACTTCGGAGTATGTGGTGGTTGTAAATGGCAACAGCTGAGTTATGATAAACAGTTAGAATTCAAAAATGACATTACACATGAAGTGATTGAGCGAATTGGGAAAATTGAAGTGCCTGAATTTTTACCAATTCTTCCTTCAGAAGAAACAGAATACTATCGCAATAAATTAGAGTTTTCTTTCTCTAACAAAAGATGGTTAACAGAGGAAGAAGTTAAATCAGGAAAAGAGTTTGCTCATCGAAATGCCTTAGGTTTTCATCGACCTAAAGCGTTTGATAAAATTGTAGATGTACATCATTGCCATTTACAAGAAGATCCATCAAATGCATTGAGAAATGCCGTTCGAGATTTTGCACTGGAACAAGGTTATACCTTTTTTGATATTCGAGAAAAGACAGGCATGATGCGGGGTATGATGGTGCGTACTTCTACACTAGGAGAGTATATGCTCATTATGATTTTTCATGATGATGAACCTGAAAAACGAAAAGCCTTATTGGATTATTTGGTTGAAAAATTTCCTACGATTACCTCTTTACAATATGTGATTAATCAAAAAGCCAATTCCTTCTTTTTAGATTTGGATATTCATCTGTATCATGGACGTGCTTTTATTTATGAGCAGTTAGGTCATCTAAAATTCAAGATTGGAGCAAAGTCGTTTTTTCAAACGAATACCAAACAAGCAAAAAGATTATATGATGTGATTGTAGATTTTGTAAACTTACAAGGCACGGAAAATATCTATGATCTTTATACAGGAATAGGCAGTATCGCATTGTATGTGGCTCATAAGTGCAAACAAGTCGTTGGAATAGAGGAAATTGAAGCAGCAATTGAGGATGCTAAAATAAATATGGAAATCAATCAGATAGAAAATGCAACTTTTTACGCTGGAGACGTAAAAGATATTCTAACAGCGGAATTTTCAAGAAAGCATGGAAAGCCTGATTTCATTATTACAGATCCCCCTCGTGCGGGAATGCATAAAAAAGTAGTGGAGATGTTATTAGAACTAGCCGCACCTAAAATGGTGTATGTGAGTTGTAATCCCGCTACACAAGCACGAGATATAGAGCTACTAAGCGAAAAATATGAAGTGGTCAAAATGAGACCTGTTGATATGTTTCCACATACACATCATATTGAAAATGTAGCATTATTAAAGTTAAAAGCATAATTAGGTTGTCAAAAGGAAAATTTCATGGATAGCAACGAAGAATTATTATTACAATTACAAACAGATTTAAGACGATATAGAAAGATGCTAAAAGACGCATCTACAGCAATAGTTGAACAAGGGGTTTCAAATTATCCAATTTTTATTGCACATCGGCATATTGCCAATTTAGGGTTGTCTCTTTTGGATAAAACGTCATCGAAAACAACATGGTCATTAAACGTATCAACACTTGAAGAATTTGTTACAAAAAAAATCATTGCCTACGAAGGAATGGATAAATTTAAACAAATCTATAAAAACCCAAGTACTTATATGTGCGTATTTGTATTAGAACCAAAAATGAATCAATTTGTATTTTATGCTTATGATGAGTCGCTTGTTTAGTGTGTCACATTAAATAAAAGAGTGAGTTGTATTATAATTTTATTTTATAAAAATGGCTATATTATTCTTAGTAATGTGTCAGAATGGTTTGGTTTTTGGAATAGAAGTAACATTAAATCCATTGAAATAATACTAAATGGATTAAGGTAAG
>CAYLSF010000237.1:0-8254 GCA_964385675.1 uncultured Saprospiraceae bacterium | reverse complement strand
CATTAATTTTACATTAATCCACTATTTTTTTTATTAAAATGGTAGTTAAATACTTAAATGATTGTAATTTTACAACAGAAATGAATGTTATAGATTGAATATTTGCCTAATTTTAGGTAAATATTTGTGATAAAAAATAAATATTTATGGCACATCAACTAAATGACGTTTTTAATGAACAAGGGGAAAAATTGAGTCCTCAATTGGCAGAAGATGTAAAAAATTATTTGATTGATATAGATGGTACGGTTACAGATGATGTGCCAAATGAAGAACCTGAGCGTATGGTAACTTGTGAACCCTATCCTGATGCCTTGGAAACATTAAATAAATGGTATGATGAAGGACATATTATTACGTTCTTCACATCTCGTACTGAAGCACACCGTGAAGTAACAGAAGCTTGGTTGAGTAAGCATGGATTTAAATATCATGGCTTGTTGATGGGTAAACCTAGAGGTGGAAATTATCACTGGATTGATAATCATATTGTAAGAGCAACAAGATTTCAGGGGAAATTTACCGATTTGGTAAAACGTATGAAAGAAATCGAAGTTTTTGAAGAGTAATCAATTTTACTTTGAATAATCAATGAAAAAGCCACTTCGGAAATCTATTCTAAAGTGGCTTTTCTAATTTCAACCCATATCATGTTCTTATGATCGTCGGCTATAATTTGGAGATTCTTTAGTAATGGTAATATCATGTGGATGGGATTCTAGAACTCCTGCTCCTGTAATTCTTACAAACTGAGCATTTTGTAAATCCTCTACTGTACCTGCTCCACAATACCCCATACCAGCTCTTAATCCACCAATATACTGTACCATTACTTCGGCTAAAGTACCTCTGTAGGGGATTCTTCCTTCGATACCTTCTGGCACTAATTTTTTAATATCTTCTTCTACATCTTGGAAATATCGATCTTTTGAGCCTTGTTTCATTGCCCCTATAGACCCCATACCTCTATAAATTTTGAATTTACGACCGTCGTAGATAATTGTCTCACCTGGAGATTCTTCTACTCCTGCAAATAAAGAACCTGCCATAATCGTACTTGCTCCTGCGACTAGTGCTTTTACAATATCACCTGTGTAACGGATTCCACCGTCTCCAATAATTGGAACACCAGTACCTTTAATACCTTGAGCAGCATTATAAATAGCAGAAAGCTGTGGTACGCCTACCCCTGCTACAATTCTTGTTGTACAAATACTACCAGGACCAACCCCTACTTTAACACCATCAACACCAGCATCGACTAAAGCTTTTGCTCCTTCTCCTGTTGCGACATTTCCACCAATGACTTGTAAATCTGGATAATGTTGTTTTACAATTTTAATTGTATCTAATACGCCTTTTGAATGTCCATGAGCCGTATCTACTGTAATGACATCGACACCAACTTTTACGAGTGCATCTACTCGCTCTAAAATATCTCTAGTCACCCCTACAGCAGCACCAACGACCAATCGACCATACTCATCTTTACAAGCATTCGGATAGTCAATTTCTTTCATAATATCCTTATAGGTAATTAATCCTACGAGTTTATTATTATCATCTACAACAGGTAATTTTTCAATTTTGTAGCGTTGAAGAATATCTTTGGCTTGCTTCAAATCAGTCCCAATAGGAGCTGTAATGAGATTTTCAGAAGTCATCAACTCCGTAATAGGTCGATTCATTCGCTTTTCAAAACGTAAATCTCTATTGGTCAAAATACCTACTAATTTACCCTGTTCATTTACAACAGGAATACCTCCAATTTTATATTTTTTCATCAAAGCTTCAGCATCTCCGACTATGGCGTTAGGATGTAAAGTGACGGGATCGAGTATCATTCCGCTTTCAGAACGCTTAACCAAACGGACTTTTTCTGCCTGTTGTGCAATCGTCATATTTTTATGAATCATACCAATTCCGCCTTGTCGAGCAATGGCAATTGCCAATTTACTTTCTGTAACGGTATCCATAGCTGCTGATACTACAGGTACATTCAATCGTATTTTTCTAGTAAGTTGTGAAGAAATATTAACTTCTCTAGGTAAGACTTCAGAGTAAGCAGGTACTAAAAGTACATCATCGAAGGTGAGCCCTTCGCCTATAAATTTATGTGCTGTCGCTTTTAAGTTTTCCATGCACAAAGGTAGGGGATCAATTATGAATTAGAAAATTTTTGTTGAATTTGTTTTAGGAGCTTTAAAAGCTGAAATAACTAAAATCTGGGATAGAATATGACATATTCAATTTACATTCGTATTTTGCTTTTTTAAAAATTGATAATATATGCAATTTATCCAATAAAAAAACGACAAATTAATGAATTCGATACTAAAAAAATATGCTGATTTACTGGTTAATTACTGTGTGGAGCTACAACCCAATGAAAAAGTATTAATAAAATCTACAACGCTAGCAGAACCATTAGTGAGAGAAGTTTATCGTTCTGCACTTATGGCAGGTGGAAGTCCGATAGTAGATATGGAGTTTGAAAGTCAACAACGAATCTTTTTAGAACATGCAGAAGGTTCACAGTTAGAATTTGTATCGCCGCTTTACAAAACAGCAATGCAAGAATATGATGCTTATATTTATATTAGAGCACCTTATAATCTAGCTGAATTGGCCAATACCTCTAGGGAAAAAAACAAGGTGATTAACCGTGCTTTAGCTCCTTATCGTAAAATATACTCGGAGCGTACAGCAAATAGAAGTATGAAGCGTAATTTATGTCAATATCCTACCCATGCTTCTGCTCAAAATGCAGGAATGTCTTTAGAAGAGTATCAAGATTTTATTTTTAATGCTTGTAACCTATACGCAGACGATCCGAGAGCCGAATGGTTAAAAGTGAGGGCATATCAACAAAAAATTGTAGATATTCTAAATAATAGAACAAAAGTACAGTATAAAGGAGATGGAATTGATATTACGTTTTCTACAAAAGATAGAATATGGATTAACTCTGATGGACAAACAAATATGCCTTCTGGTGAAGTTTATACTTGTCCTGTAGAGGACTCTGTTAATGGAGTCATTCATTTTACCTATCCTACGGTACGATTAGGACAAGAAATAGAAGGTATTACACTTTGGGTAGAAAACGGAGAGATTCAAAAGTGGGAAGCAAAACGAGGAAAACATTTATTGGATACGGTATTTGAAATACCTGGTGCAAGACGATTTGGAGAAGCGGCTATTGGTACAAATACAAACATCAATCGCTTTACCAAAAATATTCTTTTTGATGAAAAAATAGGAGGAACCATTCACATGGCAATTGGACAGTCTTATTTGCAAACAGGAGGTAAAAATCAATCATCTATTCATTGGGATATGATAGCAGATATGATGAATGGAGGTGAAATCTATGCTGATGATGAGTTAATTTATCAAAATGGAAAATTTCTGTTTTTATAAAATAGAAGCCACTTTAAATAAATAAAGTCGTCTCTCAATGAGAGACGACTACTTGTTTTTCATGTTTCAATGAAATTATACTTACAACGTCTTTAAGTCTTTTCTGTAAATTTGATTTTTAATAATAGACCTATTTCGATAAAAAAGAGAATAAGTCGATGGTTTATAAAAAACTGGTAAACAGTTACTTAATAAACTAGTCGTCTTATTCTCTTTAAGGTTTTTCGATTTTTTATGTATAATAGTGACATGGAAAATTTAAAAAGATAACAACTAACTCATAAAAAAATTATTATTTATAAATATTTTTTTGTCAAAGAAATCAAATATGGTTGGTCGTCCCGATAGCTATCGGGAGTCGATTATCGAATCAATTAAGCTAGATATGAGAATAAAGTAAATTAGAATTTCGTTCTGGTTAAAAATAACGATTTATGCGATTAAAATTAGGTTTAACCTTGATTTTGGGGTGGATGACATTAATAGGATTTTCCCAAAAAATGCCTCATGAAGTTCGATTGATTGTAGAAGCAGTTAGCATTCTAGAAAATAACTATTACGATTCTACATTTAACAATAAAGATTGGCTTGCCATTAAAAAGAAGGCTTTTGAAACAAAGGTCGGTTCTATCCATGAATCTCATCAGGCAATTGAACAAATGTTAAAAGAATTGGATGATCCTGCCCTTCGTTTATTAACGCCTTTAGAGTACGAAATTTTTCTAAATGAAGCAGGAGGAGAAAAGTACAATGGAATTGGTTTACCTGAACTATTCTCTATTGATATTGACGCAAATACCAAAAATCTTAAGGTTATTACACCTGTTCCTAATTCTCCTGCTACAAAAGCAGGTATTCGAACTAATGATATTATAGAAACGATTAATGGAGAATCTGTCAAGGATTTATTCCTACAAGATATTACGCACAAGCTACGCGTCAGAAAAGATCAAGAAGTCACTATAGGTATTAATAGAAATGGAAAACGAAAGTCTTATACGTTAACTGGAACGGAAATTACGCCTTTGACTGATCCTGTTTACAAGCTTATAACGTATAAAAAGAAAAAGATCGGTTGTATTTGGTTTCCTCAATTTCCAACGGCAGCAGCACTTCGATTTCAAAAAATCCTTACTTATTTTAAGGAACAGGGAGTAGAGGGTATTTTATTGGATTTGAGGAGTAGTCCAGGTGGTTTAGTGCAAGAAGTGAATCGAATAGCAGGAATGAGTATGGGCAACAAACCTTTAGCCTTTGCAGGCGGTAATTCGATATTATTTAATCCAATGATGACTGCGGAAACTTCTATTTTAGGTGATTTACCGATGACTATATTGGTCAATCAAGGTACTGCAAGTGCAAGTGAATTATTAGCAGGCGGTTTACAGCATCATGGTCGAGCTACAATTGTAGGAGAACGAACTCAAGGTAAAGGACTTTTACATTCTTTTATCCCCTTATCAAATGGCTCAATGATGGTTGTTTCTGTAGGACGATTAAAACTGCCGAATGGTCGTGATATTTTAACACAAGGTGTTGAACCCAATGTGATTATAAAAAATAAGAAACCTTTTCAGTTTGGAGAAAGTGGCAAGGATAAGCAATTTAAAAAAGGACTAAAAATTTTGATAAAGAAGCTTAAATAACCCCAATCATTTTAGAATTCACCAGATGTTCTTTAGGCATCTGGTGAATTAACTTTAATCAAACAAAATATGTCCTACATCTTTTCATTAAACCAATCTGCTGCTTTTTCTACGGTTTCATTTACTTCTTCCGCTTGATCATAATAATTAAACTGATGAAATGGACTCTCTAGTTCAGTCTGCATCCAATATAGTTTTTTATCAATACTTGTAATTTTATCAAAATAATTTATAGTGTATTGTGGAAGTACAGCACCATCGGAATGTATCATTAGGGTAGGACAAGTTAAATTTTGAGCTGTTGGCATAGGGTCAGTTTTGAGCCAATCTTCCCAAGACATTACCGCAAATTTATCTGCACTCCATTCCGTTATTGCCCCTCTTTCAGGGTTTAAATAATAATCATAAGGACCATACATAGCAGCACTTTCATCTTCTGTAGAGATAGTTGGAATATATGCTACAATGCCATTTTTAGCATAATTTATTTTAGCTTTTTGTGCTGCTTGAATTTTTGTATTTACACCTTCCTCTCCACCATAAAATAATTTTACGGCCTCTGCATCATGTAGCCATGATGCGGCAGTTACAACAGATTTTATTCGATGATCTTCTGATGCTGCCATTAAGGTGTACATCGAACCCGCACAAACCCCAAAAGCTCCAATTTTAGTATTATCTACTTCCGGTAAATCTTTAAGATAAGTAACAGCATTTTTAATATCTTCCTTTTTTAAAGATGGATTTTCATAGAACCGTGGTTCTCCTTCACTTTCTCCAAAGTTTCTAAAATCAAATGCTAATGTGATATATCCCTGTTCAGCTAATTTTTTAGCATACAAGCCAGCCATTTGTTCTTTGACCGTAGTCCAACTTCCAGATACGATAATCGTAGGGTAAATATTGGTTTCCTGAAAATTAGCAGGATAATATAAGTTGCCTACAAGGTTTAAACCCTCACTTTTAAAATTTACTTTTTTCATCTTTATTTATATTAAAATTTAGAATTGTTGTGTTTTAAACTACTTAATTTGTTCTAATAGACCGAAACCTTTTGCAGTTGTAATGGGATTAAATATTTCTACATATTCTATGATCTCGCCATCTTCATTGAACATGAATGTAGCATAGTAGTCGTTTTTATAATAGCCTGCGTCATTTTTAAGCTTAATGATACCTTTAAATTTCACATAAACTATATTAGGGTTTTCGAGAGCATACAATTCTTCAAGTGGAAATTGCATACCATCAAAATTAGGAAAAACGGCTGCCCAATATGCCCTGATTGCTGCTTGACCATCGGCACCCGTTGGAAAGAGATCGGAATGATAAGGATTAATATGTCTTCCATCTTTTGCAAATAGACGAACCAAATGATCTATATTTTTATTTTCTAAGGTATTGAAAAATTGCTGTACCGTCCTTTTGTTTTGCTCGCCAGTTGAAAGTGGTATTTCTTCGGAGGTTAAACGACTTATAGCTAATTGAGGTAGCTGAGCATTACCAGATTGATATTTAAAATTAAATGTCATTTTAGAGATTTGCCATCCAGAAGCCTTTTGCTCTAAATCAAAATCATAAGAACCGACAACTGTCCAAATATTATCGTTATCATTTTCTATGTAATGCGTAGCTGTTCCATAGCAGAAAACTGTTGCTTGTCCCTTTTCTTCTCGGATTATATAATTTCCTAGCTGATGGTGTGTATATTCAAATCCAGGCAAAATAGATTTCCAACTATCTGTAATTTGTTTTGGAGTAACTTCAGATGCGGATTGCCCTGTCATTGAAGAATAATCAAGCATAACTTTTGGTGCAAAACATTGCTCTACCGTTTCCCAATCTTTTTGATCGGTTGCAATAAATAATTTATTAATTCTTTCTTGAATGGTATTCATATTTTGTCCATTTAAATTTCTTCTGTATTGATAATACAAAGGTAAATGAACCGAAAATGGACTTATTTATGAAATCAAATCAAGAAGTATAAATTTCAAAGACGAGTACTTTTCCTATAAGCACCTGGTGTGGATTGAGTATGTTTTTTGAAAAAATTATTGAAATTATTGGGGGCATCAAATTGGAGTTGATAGGCTATCTCTTTTACACTAAGGTTTGTTTGAGTTAAGTAAGATTTAGCTAAATGTATCAAGTGATGATGAATATATTGCAAAGCAGTTTTTCCAGAAATACCTTTTACCACTGCATTTAGGTGATTAGGGTGAATATTTAATAAATCAGCATAAAAAGAAGGGGAGTGTAATTTTCTAGAATAATTAAAATCAGCATCTTCTCGAAAATGAATTTCAATTAATTTTTGGTATCTACTTAACAATTTCACATCAGCAGAACGAATGACATCATTGGCTTCGTTTAAATTAAGTTGCTGATAAAAATATCGTTTGATATGATGTAAAAGAAGTAAAACATAAGTATTGATAAAATCAAACTTATCGGCGTTGGAGCTATGATATTCTTTATAGATTTTATCAAAAATATCGAGTATTTCTTTCTCCGCTGTTGGACTGATGTTAAAGGGAATAGCTTCATCAATTTTTAATAGCGGAAATTGCTCCAAAAAATTATTGAAGAGATTAGAACGACTTAAAAACTCTTGTGTCATCATCACATAATAGCCTTCCCAGTTTGGAGCAATATCCCATGATAGTATTTGAAACGGAGAGTTGAAAAAAATAACAGAGCCATCTGGAAATTTAGTATAATGACTAGAAACAGCTTTCCCTCTTCCTCCTATTTTTATAGCAATCGCATAAAATGCATGTCGGAAGGGGGGCATCTGATGAATAACGGTTGGCATATTTTCTTCAAAACGCCTAATGTCAAACTGTTCATACTTTGGAGATGAAATATGAATAGCTTGACAATAGGCTGGTATCGTTTTAAAGTTTTTCATCCGAACGATTATACTGCTCTATTTTTATTTCTTTAGTCCAATCTCTCTTAATCGCTCATCTAAATATTCACCTGCTGTAGTAGGTTTATAAGCCAAAGGATTATCTTCAGTCACACAAGATGCTAAACAAGTCAAATCCATTTCTGCACGAGGGTGTAAGAAAAAAGGAATAGACAGACGAGGTGTATGCCATAATTCTCTAGGTGGATTGACTACTCTATGCGTGGTAGAACGTAAATAATTGTTCGTCAAGCGTTGCAACATATCGCCT
>CAYLSF010000236.1:4462-8267 GCA_964385675.1 uncultured Saprospiraceae bacterium | reverse complement strand
ACATTAATTTTATGGAACTTTGAATTATTCAAAATTAGGTTTTGATTATGATGTTTATTACTTAGCCAAAAAATGCGTTATAACGTTTTGAAAATTGTATCTTTGGATAAAGTATTTAAAAAAATTATAATTTTGCACTTCTAAAATATCATACAGATATGAAAACATTATTTTTGATGAGTTTTTTAGGGCCCGAAATGTTGGTAATTGTATTTGCCATTTTATTACTTTTTGGTGGTCGTAAAATTCCAGAATTGATGCGTGGAATTGGTAAAGGAATTAGTGAATTTAATAAAGCCAGAGCATCTGTAGAGCAAGAACTGAAAGAAGGAATGAGAGAAAAGGATGAGGAGCATTCTTAACATTTCCATAAGAAATTGAAAATCGTTACCTTTTGTAACGATTTTTTACTTATTAATAAAATTTATATATTTACATCACAGTTTCCATTATGGAAGTTGATACAGCATTTAGTTACCAAACGCTTGATTCAATACAAGCAGATTTAAAAAATCAACAGTTGACTTGTTCAGCCTTAGTTGATTATTATTTGAGTAATATTGAAGCAACTCAGCATCTAAATGCTTATGTTGAAGTATATGCAGAAGAAGCACGAGAGCGTGCTTTGGTGTTAGATTCAAAGTTCAAAAACGATTCAAAATCTGTTGGACGACTGTATGGAATGGTTTTAGCAATTAAAGATGTAATTTGCTACAAAGATCATGAAGTAACAGCTGCATCCAAAATCTTAGAAGGTTTTACATCTTTGTATTCTAGCACCGCGATTGAAAGATTATTACAAGAAGATGCCATTATTATCGGACGAGTAAATTGTGATCAATTTGCTATGGGGTCAACGAATGAAAATTCACATTATGGCCCTACGTTAAATGCAGTTGATTCTGATTATGTCCCCGGAGGGTCGTCAGGAGGTTCAGCAGTCGCTGTTCAAGCTGATACTTGTTTAGCTGCCTTAGGTAGTGATACAGGAGGGTCTGTTCGTCAACCTGCTGCATTTTGTGGCATAGTGGGTTTTAAACCGACTTACGGACGTATTTCCAGACACGGACTATTAGCGTATGCTTCCTCGTTTGATCAGATTGGCGTATTGACGAAAAATGTACAAGATGCTGCCTTATTATTAGAAATAATGGCAGGTCAAGATGATTATGACAGCACGGCAAGTGCTACACCCGTTACACCTTACTCAAAAGCACTACACTACACAGAGAAAGCGAAAATAGCTTATTTTGACACAGCATTGCATCATGAAAGCCTTGATAAAGATATAAAGGAAAAGACCTTTGCTTTTATCAAACAACTTAAAGCTGATGGACACACTGTAGAACCTGTACAATTTGATTTATTAGACTTCATGGTACCGGCTTATTATGTATTAACTACTGCTGAAGCTTCATCAAACTTAGCAAGGTTTGATGGTATTCGTTATGGTTATAGAAGTCCTAAAGCACAGAACTTACAATCAACTTATTTGTTAAGTAGAACGGAAGGATTTAGTGAAGAAGTACAACGACGTATAATGTTGGGAACTTTTGTGCTAAGTTCTGGTTATTATGATGCTTATTATACAAAAGCCCAAAAAGTTAGGCGGTTGATTGCTGAGCAAACTCAAGCTATTTTAAAAGAATATGATTTCATTTTAATGCCCACAACACCTTCTCCTGCTTTTAAAGTAGGGGAAACAATGGAAGACCCTGTAGCAATGTATTTAGCTGACATCTACACGGTACACGCTAACTTAGTTGGCATTCCAGCTATTGCATTGCCCTTAGGCACACACTCGACAGGATTACCCATCGGAGTTCAGTTTTTATCCAATAAATTTGAAGAAGGGAAATTATTCGCTTTTTCTCAACATATTTTTGAACACTATCTTGGTCACTAGTTTCCCGATAACTATCGGGATGGTTGTTAGTTACCTAGTCAATTTACACAATTTATGTAGTACAGTTACTTATAAAAGTTATGTAAAGTTAAGTTCAGTAATTTTGGATGAAGTTATTATCCAGAATTATTAAAAGTGTTTAATTGAAAATTTGAGAAAATAAAAGGCGATTTGCTACTCTGAATATTTCAGAGATGGTAAAACGGTATGCAATAAAATGTAGATTTCAATTGCTACAGTTTTTATCAAGAATCGTCTATGCAATTTTTTGATTATCAATTGTCGAACGTCAAAAATTGCATATTTTTTAACCAAATTCATTGATAATGAGGATTAAAGTATTGCTAATTTTATTGGGATGTGGATGGTTTTTAACTCCTAATGTAGAAGCTCAAAGAAAATTTCAATTCCCTAGTCAAGTACATGTGGATAGAAATCGTACTTATACGCTTGAAGCATTGGAAGCATTAGAAAAAAGAGAAAAGGGAGATAAGTCTGTTAAAACCTACTCTGATGAAGAAATGCGTAAACGAATCAAAGACATTTCAGGGCAAATACCTATGAAGTTTAATAGTCTAATTAAGTCTCATATAAAGGCTTATACGGGCAGACGTAAGCACTCTACAGAGAAAATCATCAGTAGAAGTATGGTGTATTTTCCAATATTTGAAGAGGCTTTTCAGCGTCATAATATGCCTACGGACTTAAAATATTTGGCGATTGTAGAATCGGCACTCAACCCAAAAGCTGTTTCGCCTGTAGGGGCTACAGGACCTTGGCAATTTATGAAAGGTACAGCAAAACAGTATAAATTAAAAATCAATAGACATGTTGATGAGCGTAAAGATCCAAATGTAGCCAGTGATGCTGCTGCCCGTTTTTTAAAGGATTTATATGATCGTTATGGGGATTGGAATTTGGCAATTGCGGCTTATAATTGTGGCCCAGGGCGAGTGAATAAAGCATTACGCCGCTCAGGTTCAAAAACCTATTGGGGGGCTGCTAGATTTTTACCAAAGGAGACAAGAAACTATGTGCCTGCTTTTATCGCTGTGGCTTATACTATGAACTATTATCATTTACACAATATTTATCCAGAGCATCCTGAATACGACTTACAGGTAACAGATAGAGTGCGTGTGTATGAAAACGTAAGTTTAAAGCAAGTAGCAGAAGCAACTAGCCTAACCCTAGAAGCGGTCAAATTCTTAAATCCTTCTTGGTTAAGAGGTGTGATTCCTACAAATACGCATGGTTATGTATTGACATTACCATTGACTAAAATGGGAGATTTCACTAGTCAATATACAAAGGTGAGTCCCGTAAACTTTCAGGCTACACCGATGTTAGCATCTTATGAAAGTACGATTACAAACACATCTTCTTCTAGCTACAGCACTACATCAAAAGCAGAGCCTATTCCTAATACTGTATCTGTTAGTTATGAGCAAGTTCAGAAAACATATAGGGTTAAGCGAGGGGATAATTTAGGAAAAATTGCCAGAAAATTCAGCTGTTCTGTTCGGGAACTTAGAAATTGGAATAACATGAAAGGCTCACTATTGAGAGTTGGACAACGTCTGACAATCATGGAATTAAAGCCTGTAGTGAAGAAAGCGATTGCTAGTCCTAAAGAGATAGAACAAAGTTATAGTTTGAATAATTCTACACCGATTGAGCAACCTAAATATGAAACGAATATTGCAAATCGAGTCAATGTGAATCCATTGAATACAACTTATACAGGTTCTAGCACTATGATGAGCGATGTTTTAAAAGGTTCTTATCAATTTAAGGCTTATAAGGTACAGCGAGGCGATAACTTATGGAAAATTGCCCATAAGTTTGGTATCAAAATCGGAGATATTATTCATGTGAATGGTCTGATAAAGAATCAAA
>CAYLSF010000236.1:0-4444 GCA_964385675.1 uncultured Saprospiraceae bacterium | reverse complement strand
CAGGAAAGCAATTGCAGATTCCTGTAAAGCAATAATATTTAATATTACTTGAATACTTAAAGCCACTAAAACATAATTATGTTTTAGTGGCTTTTCTGTTTTGATTAATAATCCGTATCAAATCCCAAAATTCAAATCCCCTCCCAATAGCTATTCATATCTAATCTCAATGACTGAATAAGAGCGAATTGTAGCGTAATAGTCTTTCAAACTAATCATATCGGTGGATTTTATTAAAATCCACTCAACACTATTAACTTGAACGCTTACTAAGTTCCTTTTTAAGAAATCATTCAAATAAATCACCTAATGTCAATACATTCTGTATCAATCCTAAACTATGCTGATTTTACTATAAACCAAAAGTTATGACTAAAACTCAAGTAAGGGTTTGTATGACAAAAAAAATTACTGCGTTTCAATACCGAATTACTTTTATCCTAATACTTAAAAAAAATATATTGTTAGTCCTTTTGTAGTTAGAGAACATTATCAGATGAATGAAGAATAAATTGGCTTATTAATTATAACATTTTGTATTAATAAACCCAATTTATAATAGCGTTTTTAAACAATGAACAATTATATATGATAAAATTAAATAAGTTTAATGTTGCATCTTATTTCAAAATTTAACAACTAGTGATAGTATTTAAAATAGCACTTTCTTGATAGAATTTAATCAAAAAAACTTAAACAAGTAAAACACTTGAATTATCATATACGATTATTGGCTGTTTAATTTCTCTAATTTATATACCAATTTAATTTACGATACTCAGTTGGACTAAAACCTGTTTTAGTTTTGAAGAGTTGACTAAAGTTTTGCGGATAATCATACCCTAGATGATAAGCCACTTCACTAATAGAACGATTCGTACCTAAAAGTAATGACTTTGCCTTTTCTATTAAGTGCAAATGAATATGTTCTTTAGCACTTTTACCTGTCTCTGCTTTTAGCAAGTCGCTTAAATAATGTCCTGACATATTGAGTGCTTCTCCACATTGTGTGACCGTAGGTAGGCCTTTTTCGATTAAATCAGTTGAGGAGAAATAATCTTTAAGGTACTTTTCAAATCGAATCACAAAGTCTTTATTCCAATTTGTACGAGTGTGAAACTGACGGTCATAATATCGTTTACAATACTTTAGTAAAGACTCTAAATTGATATTAATGAGCTCTTTAGCGTGTTTATCCGTATGATAATTAATTTCATGTTCAATGTTTGCTAAAATTTGAATTAGGGTTTGCTTTTCTCTATCAGATAGATGAAGGGCTTCATTAACATCATAATCAAAAAAAGAAAAATCAGCTATGATTTCACCTAAGTTGGACTGCCGAATTAAATTTGGATGAAAAACAATAGACCAACCTATACTTTCCTCACTAACTTCTACTTGTTCTGGAGGGGTATAGACTTGATTAGGGGCTAAAAACAGCATCAAACCTTCTTCAAAATCATAAGCATTGCGTCCATATTTAAAAGAACCTCGAATGCCATCTTTCATCGCAATATAGTACAAATTTCCAGTAACGCTGATATTACTTGTATTCGCAATAATTTCTGGCGTATGGTAATAAACAGAGATTAAAGGATGCTTTGGTTTACCCAATCCTAGTAACTGATGAATCTCTGATATACTATTGACGCTTATAATATTCATGATGATTTCACACTTTTTCTTTTAAGAAAAGGATTGTGTTTTAAATTCTGCACTTAAAGCCAATATAGTAATGCCCCGATGATTAGAATACTTATTAAAATGATGTAAAAATCCTGCCCTAACAGCTTTGCACCATGAATTACTGAACCATAGGTGAACTCTAATACTTGCTTAGATTTTTGAAAATCTGCTCCTGTAGCTTCTATAATCTCTACCGCAGGATAACCACGCAAACCGACTAAAGTAGGTTTACCCGCATATACAAAAGTATAGATTTCTCGGATAGGATAGGCGTGTATAGCTGAAATGTACTGCTCATAATTGGTAATCGTATCAAATAAGCTAATTAATTGGGTATCGCTTGAAAGTGCTACTTCTATCCATGCTTGATATTGTTTATCCTTATCCCAAGCGTGATTAGTGCCATCAGGAGTAGTCGGGGGTATTACATAAGGTTCTAGTAACTCAAGACGTAGTCGTTGAACCGTTTCTTTTGTACGCCAGTATTCAGCAAAATTTTGAACAAGATTATTTCTAAAATCGTCATCGCTTACGCTTTCCTTTTTTTTGAAGGCTAGGACATATCTAGGATTATCTAATTGTCCATTCGTTTTCGGATTATTTATATTGTCAACGTAAGTACGACTTAACGGTAAAGTGGATTGCTGAAAAGCATTACGAGCAACAAAATAGGTTTCATCCTTTTCTGCTTGTTTGAGTGCAAATGGTAACCTCAGTAATTTAATATAAAAAGGACTGGAATAAAAAATATGAGCCATTCCATCAGGTTGATCCACTTTTGGTAAATCTGTTTCAATGCCTGATAAGTTAGCTAGTGTATTATCTACATTATCCAAGTGTAACTGCCGATATTGATAAAATCCTGGCGTTCGTGCTGCCCAAACGCCATGAATATCTCTCCAATATTTGTAGGACAACTCCTTTGGAATATCTGAACGCCACCATGCAAAAAAAGTAGTAACAACCTTAGCACGATTTTCTGTTTGAGCGACAGTATGCTTATTGGCTTGACCCGATGATTCTTTCATAGTACGCTAATTTCATCAAATTAAAACGACAAAATTAGCGTAGGTAGAAAATCTAAATGTATAGTTTTTGCTGAAAGTTGAATGATTTTTGCAGATGTGATTAAAAATTGAATCAATTCCTAAAAAAATGGTTGATGATATTAGCTAATTGTGCGTTGCTTATATATCGCATTGACTCTTGCTCCAAACACATCTAATGACTACTTTCCTATTCTGTAACTTAGGTTTTATCTAAACTAAAACAGCTCCCGTCATTGCATCAGGAATCTCTAAATTCATTAACCTCAAAATGGTAGGTGCAACATCTGCTAATTTTCCATTACGAAGAGTTTTACCATTGATGTCATTGGATACATAAAAACAAGGCACCAAATTCATGGTATGTGCGGTGTGTGGAGAACCATCAGGGTTAATCATATAATCTGAATTACCATGATCGGCTATAATAATCGCTTCATATCCATATTTTAAAGCATGTGTAATGAGTTTATTGGCACAGCTATCAACTGCTTCTGCTGCTTTCATCGCTGCTTCAAATACTCCTGTATGTCCAACCATATCCGCATTTGGATAATTTAAACAAACAAAATCAGGTCGATTCTCCGTTATAGATTTCATGACTACATCCGTTAATTCATAAGCACTCATTTCAGGTTGCAAGTCATAGGTTGCTACTTTTGGAGAAGCAATAATTTCACGGCTTTCACCTTCAAATACAGCTTCTCTACCACCAGAAAAGAAAAAGGTAACGTGTGGATATTTTTCCGTTTCGGAGATTCGTAATTGCGTTAAGCCATTTTTAGCCACTACTTCTCCAAGTGTTTCTTTTATATCTTCTTTATGAAATAATACCTCTACCCCTTTGAAGGACTCATCATAACGCGTCATTGTTACATAATGTAAGGGTATGGTTTTCATGCCTTGCTCTGTAAAATCTTGCTGTGTAAGGGCTTGTGTGATTTCTCTACATCTATCCGTTCTAAAATTATAGCAGATAATCACATCATCTTTTTGAATCGTTGCTAGAGGTTGTCCTTTTTCATCTGTACAGATATGAGGTTTAACGAACTCATCTGTAATATCAGCGGCATAAGAATTTTCTAAGGCAGCAATGACATCGGTTGTCGGCATTCCTTCCCCCTTTACCATTACATCATACGCTAATTGAATACGCTCCCAACGTTTATCTCTATCCATCGCATAATAGCGTCCTATCATAGAGGCTATTTTAGCATGCTTACTTTCAAGATGATGCTGTAGTGTGGTCAAATATGCTTTTCCGCCTGTAGGCGAAGTATCCCGTCCATCCATAAAAGCATGAATAAATGTATTTTCTATCCCTTCTGCTTCTGCTATATCACACAATGCCATCAAATGATTTAAGTGAGAATGCACGCCTCCGTCAGATACTAAACCTAAAAGGTGTACATTTTTATTATTGGCTTTTGCATATCGCAATGCTTTAAGCAATGTTTCATTTTGATGTAAAGTCTTTTCTTTGATAGCTTTATTGATACGAGCTAATTCTTGATACACAATTCGTCCTGCTCCAATATTTAAGTGACCGACTTCTGAATTTCCCATTTGCCCTTCTGGTAAACCGACTTCTTCTCCAAATGTTATCAACTCTGCATGAGGATATTTATCATATAATCCATCAATAAAAGGTGTCTTTGCCTGTGTAATAGCACTCACTTTTGGGTCTTTCCCGTGGCCCCAACCATCTAATA
>CAYLSF010000235.1:7408-8279 GCA_964385675.1 uncultured Saprospiraceae bacterium | reverse complement strand
CGATTTGTCACCATGCGAGGGCGAGGCGAAATAGCCCAACACCATTCATCCGCATCAGGACGACTTTCTGGAAAAGTATGTCCATCTTCAAAACAACGAATAAATAAATCTTGAATAATCGGTGTTAACCGTGCAAAATTGCGATGCGGTGGCGGAATCACCTTGAAATGAGGTTGCTTCGTAGGACTATGGACAAATAATCCATGTTCTATCTTTTGATCTAAACTCGTGTATTTATCAAAAGGCGGCAAACAACTCCCAGCAAAAGGATGAACCCCGAAGAGTAATTTGTAAAAAATAATCGCAAAACTAAATCTATCCCACGATTCGTTAATGGGGGTTTTGCCTGGCTTTATATTTTTATAATATTCAGGTGGTGCAAATTCAGGTGTTGTCACTAAGGCCGGAAATATAACCTTTCCATTTTCAATCACCTCAATAGAATCCATATCCACAATAGAAATCAATCCATTGGGTTGAATAATGACATTTTCTGTTTTTAAATCGACCAATACATATCGATCCGTTTCATGCACCTGAAAAACGGCTGCGGCAATGTTGAAGCAAATTTTCAGTCGTAAACTGATAGCTTCAGGACGTTTTAAATCAAATCGTCCCCATTTCTGTTGTAGTTTTCTAGGAATACGAGGGGTGGATAGAATTTCTAGTTTTTGTCCTTTCGCAAAAGGCATTAAAAAACCAGCAAACCCACTTTTTTCATATAATGTCCCTAAAGGCCAGACCACAGACTGATGAACATTAGAACCGCCCTGTATCATATCCACAGGTGGATTATTTACCAAATATTTGATTTTATCTTTTCTTCGAGGCGTTCTTTTTTCAGTATGGTAGAGTTTGGCTACAAAACGGG